>JAGOEH010000143.1 GCA_017997825.1 Candidatus Delongbacteria bacterium
TCATCACCGATGGCTACGGTACATCCAAATTCAGCCAGCCGGTCATGATTTACGATAAAATCGACGGTTGGAAGGGATTCTTTCCTTACGGAATCGACGGAGTTCAATTCCTGCTTTCCTGGGATTCCAACCGGGAAACCGGATTATATCATTCCTATACCGATTCCAGCGTAGTCAATGGAATCCGGTATTTTTATGCCGTTACCTCGTATGATCACGGCGAGATCGAACGGCGGATTCCACCGTCGGAATGCTCCAAGTATGCCACCATTGACGAGAACGGGAATATCCAAACCGCCAAGAACGTGGCTACCGTCATTCCGGGCCCGCGACCTACCGGTTATAAAGCCGCGATGGTCGATACCCTGATGAATGGCGAATCCCTGCTGCCCTATAATGATGTCAAGGGCACCGGCAAGGTTTTCCTCCAGATTCTCAAACCCGATTCGGTGGCCGATGGACGGACCTATCAGCTTCAATTCATCGATCAGGCCCATGATCAGATCGATAATAACTTCAACTGGCGCTGTAGCATCGATCTGGATTCCAACGGCGTCATCGAGCTGAATAAGGATGCAATTTTTGACGATGTCGGTCAGGATGGCGATCCCGCGACCGCCGATTACGGATTCGGAGACGGAAAGCCGACCACCGGTGAACCCAATGTGGATGAGAACGATCCGGATGAGTTTTATCCCTATACCTCCGGATACTATGTGGTCGATATGTCAAACAGCAGCCGGCCTGATACCGTCAAGTTCGTGCCCTTTGTGGAGGCCTCGCCCTTCATGAAGACCGCGATCGATACGGTTACCATCATTGGCACCAACGGCCAGCCCCAAAGAGTCCTGGTTCAGCACCAGGTCAATACTACTCTCACCGACACTGTGATGGTCACCCTCGATGACACCCTGTTTATCCAAAGCCAGGCCGATACGATCGTCAATCGCCTGGTGGATCTGGACACCCGCGATATATTCAATGGCGTCCGTTTGACCCTGGCCAATGACCGGACGGCAGTGGTGATCGATCCGACTACCTATCAGCAGGCCACGTATTCGGCCGGGTTCCCAACTCTTTACTACGGAATCAACTTCAAGCCCTTCGAATTTGCCAATTTCGAGAAAGGGATTGAGTATCCCCGGGATTATATGGTGGTTTTTTATGACCATATTGTCGATACCTCGGACGTGATTATGCTGCAGCCGACCAATCCCAGCAAGCCCAAGGTTCCTCTTCCGGCTAAACCGGTAAAATTCAAGGTGTTTGATACCGATACCAAACAGCCGCTGCCCTTTGGGTTTATCGATGACCAGATCTTTCAGAATCCGGGCGATATTACCGGCAACGACAAGATCATCTTTTACGAGAAATCGCCCAACGGGACACAGATTCCAACCTGGGCCATAATTTTTGTTCCCAAGGATGTACTGGGTCAGTACCTGGCGGATACCATGGCCTATGTCATGAATGATTATATCGGGGCCGATGGGCCCGATACCCTGGTGGTCACCACCAAAAAACCTTTCCGAACCGGAGATGTGTTCCAGTTCAGCCTGCGGGCTCCTGCGATCGGCGCTGCCTCAGGTAACGCCCTGGACCGGATCACGGTGGTGCCTAATCCGTATATCGTTTACTCCAATTTTGAGACCTTCGATTACAACGTATCCAAGCATAAACTCAAATTCATGGGCCTGCCGGCCCGGTGTACCATCCGGATTTATAATCTGAACGGATACCTGGTGGATACGATCGAGCATCAATCGACCGAAGACGGAACGGCGGACTGGGATTTGCTGACCTCGGAAGGTTTGGAGATCTCCTATGGGATTTATATCTATCATGTGGATGCACCCGGGATCGGTAAAAAAATCGGTAAATTCGCCGTGATCAAGTAGGGAAGGAGAGAGACGATGAAGAATAAGATATGCGGTTTAACACTGATGATGATCCTCCTTGTTTCCGTCGTCCGGGCCGAAGTATCCAAGGTGGGTACCACGGCGGCTCCTTTTCTGAATGTCGAAGTGGGAGCACGGGCCATCGGGATGGGCGGGGCGTTTGTGGCCATGGCCGATGATCCGTCGGCATTATTTTGGAACCCGGGAGCCATTGCACGGTTAAAAGGGTATCAATTGATGTTCAATCATGACAATTACCTGGCGGATATCGCCTATAATTTTATCGGTGGAGTTTTCAACTTGCAGAATTATGGGGCGTTAGGTCTATCCTTCACCTCGCTTTCCATGGACGAGATGATGGTGACCACCCATCTGTATCCCTATGGAACCGGAACCACCTTTTCGGCCGGATCGATTGCGGTCGGACTTTGCTATGGATACAATATCACCGATCGGTTTTCGATCGGCGGCGGATTCAAATACATCAAGGAGAGTATCTACAACTCCTCGGCCGGCGGGATGGCCTTCGATATCGGAACCATTTTTACCACCCAGTTCTGGGGAACCCAGATCGGGATGTCGATTACCAATTTCGGTCCCAAAATGAAGATGACCGGTACGGATCTGATTGTCAATTATGATTATGATTCCAATGATCCCTTCAATAACGATAAGATCAATGCGGATCTGAGAACCGACAGCTATGAACTGCCCCTGATGTTCCGGGTGGGAATCGCCACCAACCTGCTGCAGACCATGCCTCAGCATTCCCTGTGGCTGGCGGTTGACGCCATGCACCCCAACGACAATAGCGAGTGCGTCAATGTCGGGATGGAATATGGACTGAAGGATATGTTTTTTATGCGAGGCGGATACAAAGCGGCTTTCCAGACCAACAGCGAGCAGGAATGGACAGCCGGCGGCGGAATCAAGGTCACTATCCGGGGATTTCGTACCAGCTTCGATTACGCTTATCAATCTTTTGGACGACTGGAAAACATCCAGAAAATGACTCTGGTCGTCGGTTACTAATGAAAGGGGGGGATATGAGTACCCTGAATTACGGCGGACTGGATCCGCCGGAATAAGGGAGATGTGTTTATTTGTCGGTAAACGTCGGAACTGACCAAACTTAAGTGTTGGAGGAAAAACATGACCAAGCAGTTTAAAGCGTTGTGGCCGGCCTTCGGGCTGCTGATGCTGATGAGCATGATGAGCATGGCGGACGGGAGCTTTACCCGGAAATGGGTTATTCCCGTTCCTGATACGACCTTGAATGTCAGCGGCTTCGGTAATATCATCACCGGAGTCGATCTGGACAAGGACGGCAAGCTGGAAATTTATGCCGTCAATGACAATACCAACGATGCCGAAGGTGAGTTGGTACCGCGTATCTACAAATACGAACAGAATAGCTCGGGCGAATGGGAAGTCGTCTGGCAGGCGACTATGTTCGGTATGCTGCAGAATACCTGGCCTCCTCTGGCCGTGGCCGATCTGGATAAGGATGGTAAAGAGGAAATCGTATGGGGGATCGTTAATTTTCTGGATGCCTCCGTTTCTCTGAACCCCTGGCGGATTGTGGTGTTTGAGGTCAAGGGCGACGGCTCCGATGTACTGGGAGTCGAAGATACCGAAAATCCCGGCAATTATATCCCCAATGCCGCTACCACCATCGTGGATGAGGATAATGTCAACTGCCGGCCGATCAAGTTTGCGGTTGCCGATGTGGATAATGACGGAACCACCGAACTCATATTCAATGACCGGGCGGCTTCATCCAGCGGGATCCATTTTGGTGTCATGACGGTCGATGATGTCCCGGATGATGCCTCCGGATTCGAAAACTGGTATATGGAAGTTTCCGGTAAGGATCTGACTATGCCGGATGCCCTAAATAAGTATGATATGGCTCTGGTCGATAACCTGCTGGTGCTTTTCTCGACCGACGGTGGAGCCACCATCGTCAAGTGCAATGGCGATAACGACTGGGAAGTCATGGGCAAAGTCAGCGAATTGTTTGAAGGCACCGGAACCTATCCCATGATCTCGGCCGCTGTAGCGGATGTCAACGGTGACGGAACCAAAGAAGTGCTGATCTCTCAGTACACCACCGTGACCGGTGTCGAAGGCAATGTCTATTTACTGACCGTAAGTGAAACTGAAATCAGTTCCTATCAGATCGCCGATGTGACCGATTCGGCCAGTGTCCGGCTGAATGGCGGTGAAGTGGGCGATATCGATCAGGACGGGAAGATTGACTATGTGGTCGGAACCCGTTCCGGCAACCCGAACGGCGCCATCTTCCGCGTCGAATACCAGGGCGGGGATATGACCGATGGGGCTAACTGGACCTCGGAAATGATCGACAGTGATATTGTTCCCGGAGGACAGTACAGCGCGATCTCGATTTCCAATCTGGATGCCGATCCGCAATTGGAAGTGGCTTATACATCTTCCTACCAGGCCGGCTCGGTAACCGGTTTGGCGCCGATCGTGATTTTGGATTATCAGGCCGGTTCAGCCGATGACTATGTGGTGACCTTCCGCCTGAATACCTCGACTTCGGGCCGCCGTTTATCGGCTGACTCGGTGATTACCGTCCGCGGCGGTGTGGCCCCGCTGACCTGGGATGATGCCTCGGTCCGCATGGTCAATGTCAACGGCGATTACTGGCAGGCCCAGGTAACCTTCAAGAAATCGGATATTCCCGAAAATGGCGAAATTCCCTTCAAATTCCATGACGGCGACTGGGAAGGCGGCGACAACAAGATCATCAAGCCGACCGCCAACATGACCACCGATCTTTATTACTACAACAACGGTACCACCCCGCCTTACAACCCGACCGACAGCGTGGAAGTCTTTGTCCGTATCTTCCTGAAAGTGGGTGATATGGATCCGTCGGCCGGCCATTATGCCGGTGTACGGGGAAGTAAAAATGAAGGTGGAACCCAGTCCGCTTTCGGTAACCTGGACAACTGGGCCACCAACTTCAAGCTGAATCAGGAAGGCACCGAGGGCATGGCGCAGTATTTCTGGAGCGGCGCTCTGCGCTTCCCGGCGGCCGAAGCCCCCGGAACCACCATCGAATACAAATTCATCTACGACAAGAACGGAACAGTCGCATGGGATGACGGTGCCAATAAAACCGTGGTCCTGACGCCCAACGACACCACCATCAAATGGGTTTATTGGAAGGGGATCGAGCCCTCCTTTGACGTTCCCGATACCTTCAACATCACTTACGAAGCCAACATGAAAACCCTGGTTCAGGGCGGCTGGTTCCAGCCGGCGACCGATTCGCTGTTCGCTCCGGGTAGTCATAACTGGGGCGGCCATGATGTCGGTAACTTTATGCTCCAGGATCTGTTTGAATCCTCCAAGTTTACGGTAACCCTGGAAAACCAGATCGCCTCTAAGGGCACCAAATACGCCGTAAAGTTCAAAGCCAGTCCTGACTGGAAATTTGTGGATCACGGCTGGGAAGGCAATGCCAATCGTGAATGGAAGTATGACGGAAACAAGGATACCACCCTGTTGTTCGTACCGAACCTGGTCGGCCGTGAACCAGCGTTGAAACAGGATGTGTCCGTTACCTTCAGCGTCGATATGAACCATGCCGGCCGCAAGGACGGAGATGGTAACTTCAAAGGTTTTACTAATATCGACTATGTCTTTGTGAGCGGATCATGGCAGGATGCGGACAGCGGAATGTCCTTCAGCTCCGATTACGGCAGCGCCGCCAATCAGTGCCTCGATTCGATCCTGGCCAATGATACGGTTTACTACCGCCTGTATGATGATGGCGCCACCGGTGGGGATAAGGTGGCCGGTGACAAAGTTTATACCACCACCATCACCGGTAAGCAGGGCAAATCCTGCGGATGGCTGATCAAATTCGGTTGCTTCGCAGACGGTATCGTCGATACCTCCTTTGCCGAAGGCACTGATCAGGGTGACAAACACGGGTTTAACTTCCCCGATGCCGCCGCCGCTTATACCCATGCCGTAGTCTTCAATTGGGTGACCAAAGATCCGGGTGTTGTGAATGTGATCGAGCAGCCTAAACCAGGATTCAATCCTAAGGATTTCACCCTGACTCAGAACTACCCGAACCCGTTCAATCCGACTACCCGTTTCAGCTTTACGGTTCCGGAAGCCGGTCGGGTAACCATCAAGATCTTCAATGTGCTGGGCCAGGAAGTGGAAACAGTTCATGATGCCTGGACCAATAGCGGAACCTATACCGTGATCTGGGATGGAGCCAAGCATGCCTCCGGTCTTTATATGTACAATGTCCGGATCGGCGATAAGTCCCAGTCCAAGGCTATGATGCTTCTGAAATAAGTTTTACTGATTCACCAACAGCTCAAGAGGCGCGGATGATTTTATCCGCGCCTCTTTTTTTATCCCAAGCCGGGAGTTTGTCCTTGACTTTTACCTTTCGGAATGATAATATGATTGAGATTGTCTGATCGCTGATGGTTATCTTGCTATCAATCATCCATAATAAAAAAAGAACCCTTGATGAAACCTAAGTATCCCATTTACTTCTACCTGATAGCCTTGGTATTTCCCTTGATCATACTGATAATGGTTGAGCTGGGTCTACGGTATTTTGGGTATGGAATGGATCGACGTCCCTGGGTTCCGGTATCGTCCGATTATCCCGAATGGCTGACCCTGAATCCCGAGTTCACCCGCCCCTACTTTCAGCGATTGCAGCGGATTCCCACCCCCCATTTTTCCTTTTTCCGTGATCGAAAACCTATCAATTCCTTCCGGGTTTTTGTGCTGGGTGAAAGCAGTACCGCCGGATTCCCTTATGATGCCAACGTCTCGTTTCCCGATTTTCTGGCCCGGCGTCTGCAATCCCTCTATCCCCAGAGCCGGATCGAGATGGTGAATCTGGGAATATCCGCCATCAATAGCTATACCCTGCTGGATATCCTGCCGGCGGTTTTGGATCGTCAGCCGGATCTGATCCTGATCTATACCGGACATAACGAGTACTATGGAGCATGGGGAGCCGGTTCGAGCGAAACCCTGGGACGATTTCCACAACTTGTCACCTGGTGGAAAGCCTTTAACCGACTCAAAATCACCGAATGGGGACATCAGATCATCCGGACATTCCATTCCCGAAATGAAGCGGGAACAACCCTGATGGAACGGATGGTGGGTGATCCCTCCATTGCAATCGATTCCCGGGTGTACCGGATGGGAGTCAATCAGTTTGAGCGCAATATGAGTCAAATGATCGAGATGATTCAGCAGTATAAAGTTCCCTTGCTGATCGGAAATCTGGTCAGTAACCTGAAGGACCAGCCGCCCCTGGCTTCCATGCCTCTCACCGGCCGCGAAAAGAATCCGGTATCTGATGGAGGAGAGCCCGCTTCAGCGGATGAATCGTTCCGGGCGGCTCAATCAGCCGAACAGGCCGGGGATTATTCACGGGCGCGGAGCCTGTATGTCCAGGCCAGGGATCTTGACGCTATGAGATTTCGAGCGCCCTCCGAATTCAATGCTATTATCGATTCGTTATGCCGTGATCATCATATTCCGATGGTTGATCTGGATTCGGCCTTCAGCGCCAACAGTCCTAACGGCCTGATCGGGAATGAGCTGATGACCGATCATCTTCATCCGACTCGGGAGGGTTATCGATTGATGGCGGATGTATTCCGGGAATCGATGAACCGGTCCGGATATCTCCCCGCTACTCCGATCGACAGCCTGGCACCGGAACCTCCGATCCCTTTTACCGGATTGGATTCCATGATTGCCGTTTATCGGCTGGCGGTGCTGAAGAGTAGTTGGCCCTTTACCGATCGGATATCGGACCGGCCGGTGAATCTGCCGATTCGGAGCTTGATCGATTCATTAGCCTATAAAGTGGTAGGGGAGTCTTATTCATTTGAAAAAGCGCATCTCAAAGCGGCCGAATACTGGTATTCTCAGGCCCGTTACCCGGAATTTTGCCGGGAAATGGAAACCCTGATTGCCTATACCC
>JAGOEH010000144.1 GCA_017997825.1 Candidatus Delongbacteria bacterium
CTCGGCACACCGGATGCCGGTACTGTACAGCAATTCGAAAATCGCGCGGTTGCGTTTGGTCAAAAACACACTTCTCGGATTCTGATCGGGATCCTCCAGTACCCGGGTGAACAGATCATGCAGTTCATTCTCCGAAATGCATTCCGGCAGTTTCTTATCCTTCTTGATCCCGGCAATCTGCTTCATGGGATTGGCCGGCAGATACCCGCGGTAGTTCATGAATTTAAAAAAAGCCCGCAAGGAAGCAATTTTTCTTGAAATGGAATTTTTCTGGAGTTTTTGTTGATTGAGGTGATTCAGGAATAACCGGACCGAAATCTTGTCGACCCGTTCCAGTGATTTCTCCGGCATCAGTTTCTGTTCTTCCAGGAAATCGAAGAACTCATTCAGGTCGTTGGTATACCATTCCACGGTATAGGGACTGTAATTGCGTTCGATTGCCAGATAATCCCTGAAATTCCTGAGTGCCTGATCGGCCTGCATGACGGCTTATTCCTTTTTTTCTTTATACCCGCACTGCTTACAATAGATGCCGCCCTTGGAGCGCTTGGTCTGCTTCTGCAGCAGGAAATGATAACCACATTGGGGACAGGCCCGATTAATGGGCAGATCCCAGGTCGCATAATCACATTCGGGATAGCGGCTGCAACTGTAAAAAACCTTACCCTTTTTACTCTGCCGTTCCACCAATTCTCCGGTACAGCCCTCCGCCGGACACTTGATCTTCAGACTGAGAGGACCGGTATACTTACATTCCGGATAGCGCGAGCAAGCCAAAAATCGACCGAACTTGCCGGTTTTGATAATCAGGTTGGCCTGGCCGCATTGCGGACACACATCCTCGGTCTTCTGGGCTTCGATCTCCTTGGGATGCGGCTGGGTATACTTGCATTTGGGATAATTGGAACAGGCCAGAAACTGCCCATGTTTGCCCCATTTCATGATCAAATCTGACTGACACAGCGGGCACTTCTGTCCGGTCTTCTCCTGCAGGGTCTCCTTGATCTGATGCCGTTTCTGCTCAAGCCCGGCCAGTATCTCGGCAAACGGACCATAGAAATCCTTCAACACATGGATCCAATCGGCATCCCCCCGCTCGATCTTGTCCAGCTTGTCCTCCATCACCGAGGTGAATCCGATATCCGCCACCTTGGGAAAATTCTCGACCACAATCCGGTTGACGATCTCCCCTACTTCAGTCGGTTTCATCCGCTTCTCTTCCAGTACCACATACTTGCGGTCCAATAGGGTCGAAATGATCTGGGCATAGGTGGATGGACGGCCGATTCCCTTCTGTTCCAGCTCACGGATCAGCGACGCATCGTTGTAACGGGGAGCCGGCTTGGTAAAATGCTGTTCGGGCAGAAATTCGCCCGGTTTTAAAATCTCCTTTTCCTTCAGTACCGGCAAGGGCGGTGCCTGGTCCTCTCCCTGCTTGTCCTGTTTCATATCCTGATAAACCTTCAAGAATCCTTCAAACTTCAGAACCGATCCCACCGCCCTCAATTCATACTCCCCGGCGGTAATGTCGATCCGGGTGATATCGTAAACGGCCGAGGCCATCTGACTGGCAATATAGCGGTTCCAGATCAACGAATAGAGCTTGAACTGATCCGGAGTCAGACGCGATCGGATGGAAGCCGGTGAATGCTCCAGATAGGTAGGGCGAATCGCTTCATGGGCGTCCTGAATCTTGGTGTCGGTCTTCTTTTTACTGCGGGCGAATACCCCTTTGCCGACATACGATTCGCCATAAGTCTGCTTGATATAGCCCCGGGTTCGGCCGGCATATTCCTGGTTGATCCGGATACTGTCGGTACGCATATAGGTGATCAAGCCGATCTGATCGTCACCATGCAGGGGAATCCCTTCATACAACTGCTGAGCAATCATCATGGTCTTCTTGGGAGTCATCCCAAGACGCCGGGAGGCTTCCTGCTGCAGGGTACTGGTAATAAAGGGAAAAGCAGGCTGACGCATCTGGGTCTTGGCGGAAATCCCATCCACCGAAAAACTCTGTTTCCGGAGTTCGGTAACATGATGATCGGCCTGCGCCTGGTCCTCGATTTCCAACTTCTTCTTGCGGTACTTGTCCAGACTGGCCTTGAACGATGACTGGGGATGATCGAACATCACATCGATCGTCCAGTACTCTTTCTGAATAAAGCGCCGGATCTCGTCTTCCCGTTCGCAGATCATACGCAGCGCCACCGATTGCACCCGGCCGGCACTCAATCCTTTATATACCGTTTTCCATAAAAACGGGCTGATCTTGTAGCCGACCAAACGGTCCAGCAAACGCCTGGCCTGTTGGGAATTCACCAGGTTCAGATCGATCTGATCCCGATCCTCAATGGCCTGCTTGATCGCCTGCGGGGTAATCTCATTGAACCGAATCCGGAAATAATGGCTGTGAGGAATCTTGCCGGCAACATGCCAGGCTATAGCCTCCCCTTCCCGGTCCGGATCGGGCCCCAGGTAAACCTCATCCGACTTGGCCGCCTGATCCCGAATCTGCTGGATAATCTTCTGCTTGCCTTTGACGATGGTATATTGCGGCTTGAAATCATTCTCAACCTCAATCCCCAGCTTGTCTTCCGGTAAATCCACGATATGCCCCATGGTGGCCAGCACCTGAAACTCCTTGCCCAGGAATTTCTTGATGGTTCTGACCTTGGTGGGTGACTCCACAATCACTAATTTCTGTTTCATAATCAGGATATCTTTCGATAGGAAAAGGCCATCGGAAATAACAGAAACAGATGGTCGAAATCAAGGAACACGTCGCTGCCGGCCATCAGTTTCTCCAGCACTTCAAATACGGTATCGGGATTGTCCAGCTTGTTATAGCCCTGCTGGAGCAGCGTATAGGTATCGGCGACCTTCTGATTGTCGATGATGTTCAGTTCCCGGAACAGAGTGATCAGTTCGTTGAACCGGTCGATCAAACTGCCGGTACCGTCAAAGGAGAGGTTCAGGGTCATATACTCTTCCGAAATGGAAGATTTGGTGTCACTGGTCGCCAGGTAAGGACTCAGGAAAAGATAGGCCAGATTGATATCGTCACTACGGAATCCGACCGACAGCAGTTCACGGGTCAGATCGGTATTCAGATAGAGTTCGGACTTGACCGAGATTCGGGTCTGGATGATATAACTGATTATATGGTAAACGTTGGTATTCATGCCGTCTCGTTTCAGTGTTTAAAATGCCGGATCTGGGTAAAATACATCGAGATTCCGTGTTGGCGCGCCGCTTCGATCACTTCCTCGTCGCGGGTGGATCCTCCGGGTTGAATAATCCCGGACAGTCCATACGGAGCACAGTAATCGATATTGTCGCGGAAGGGGAAAAACGCGTCGGATGCCAGAATCGCACCGCTCAGCGAGTGCTGGTTCTCCTGGGACTTCCGAATGGCGATCTTGACCGAATCGACCCGGCTGGTTTGGCCGGCTCCAATCCCGATCAGCATTCCCTGATTGACGATGGTGATGGCATTGGATTTGGCATATTTGACCGCCACCAGCGCCAGCCCGATATCATCAAATTGACCGGCACTCAGGGGCTGTCCGCTCATCAACTGCATTGAATCCAGCTCGGGAAATCCCCGGTCTCGGGTCTGCATCAAAAATCCCCCGCAGATATCGGTCAGCGTCGGATAGGTCTCGGTGGGACAATCCCGCATCTTCAGGACCCGCCGATTCTTTTTCTTCTTCAGCAGCTCCATCGCCTGGTCGCTGTAATCCGGTGCCAACAGACACTCATTGAAAAATTCGTTGATCAGTTCCGCCAGATCGGCCTCAACCGGACGATTGACCGCAATAATGCCGCCATAGGCCGACAACGGATCCCCGTCCCGGGCCTTCTCGAAAGCCTGCCGAATGGTCTCTCCCACCGCCAGGCCGCACGGGTTGTTGTGCTTGATGATCACCGCCGCCGGCCGGCTGAATTCGCCGATCATCTGATAGGCCACATTCATATCCAACATGTTGTTGTAGGATAATTCCTTGCCGTGACACTGGACATAGGGCAACCCTCCCGAACGGTATCCCTTGGCAAAAAAACAGGCCTGCTGATGGGGATTCTCACCATAGCGAAGCTCCACCTCACGCCTGACCGGCAGAGAAAAATGAGGGACCTTGTCCAGCGGTTCTCGGTTCAAATAGTGGAAAATCAGACCGTCATAATAAGAGGTATGGGCAAAGGCCTTGGAAGCCAGAACCAATCGCTCCTCCGTGGTAACGGCCTGCCCGTTTTTCAGTTTATCGATCATAAAAAGATAATCTTCGCTTCGGGTCAGAACCACCACATGGCGGTAATTCTTGGCCGCCGCCCTCAGCATGGTCGGACCGCCGATATCGATATTTTCGATGATCTCGTCATGCTCTGCCCCGGGTCGGTTCACCACCGATTCAAAGGGATACAGATTGCAGATGACATAATCGATGGAGGGGATACCCAATCGGGCCTGATCGGCTTGATCCTCGGGAATTTCACGGCGAAAAAGGATTCCGCCCTCGATCAGAGGATGCAGGGTCTTGACTCTCCCGTGAAAAATCTCCGGGAATTGCGTCAGATCGGAGACCTGAATCACCTCCAGTCCGTTCTCGGCCAAATAACGGGCCGTGCCTCCGGTCGATAGTATTCGGATCTGCCGGGCCGCCAGCTCCCGGGCCAGTTCCAGGCAACCGGTTTTATCATAAACACTGATCAGGGCGTATGACTGATTCATGACTCATCCTCTCATTTCATTAAAACACCGGGATCCCCGAACGGTTCCGGCATTATTCCGATTTTTCAGCGGAACGGATTAGAGACTCCATCCCAAATCCTTTGTTATACCTACTCTGCCTAAACTTGGCGGTAATATAAAAAAATCCGGTTTTAAAGTCAACACGTTTTATCCGGATAACCCCGGTGTTTGACCTATAAAGCCTGATAAAACAAACATTTCAAATATGCGGTTTCCGGATGGGTGACCAATACCGGATGGTCGAGAGCCTGATGGCCGGAAAAAAGGTGATAGACGCGGCGCTGATCATGCCCGGCCCCGCTCCGGACAATCCCGGCCAGATCCTCCGGACTGAGATGATGGGAACAACTGCAGCTGACCAGGATTCCGCCCGGTTTGACCAGCCTCAGTCCCAGTTGATTGATCTGGTGATACCCTTTTTTCCCTTCCTGGAACAGCTTGCGGTTCTTGATAAAGGCAGGGGGATCCAGGATCACGCAGTCAAAACGCCGCCCTTCCTCCCGAAATCGCTTCATCTGTTCAACCACATCGGCCTGGATGAATTCCCAGGGATGATCAGGGAAATTCAGCCTGACTGCCGTCTCGATCAGGGATCGAACCTCGGGCGAACGATCCACCAGGGTGATCCTGCCGGCGCCGGCCGCCATAGCGTTGAGTCCCCATGCCCCACTATACGAAAACAGGTCCAAGACCTCCATCCCGGGCCGGATGATCCCTCTCAGCGCCATCCGATTATCCTTCTGATCATAATAAAATCCGGTCTTCTGCCCCTGCAGGGGATTGACCGCAAACGCCAGCCCGTTTTCACAAATCATGATCGAATCGGGAAGAGGCTCGCCCCATAGCTGGGTTTCCCCGCCCGATAAGCCCTCCAATTCCCGGCTGGTCTGATCGGACCTGGCGGCGATGCCGCGGGGCTGAAAAACATCGGCCAACGCCGGTATAAGCTCCGGCATCATCCGTTCCATACCGGCGGTATTGATCTGTACCACCAGATAATCGCCATACTGATCCACCACCAGACCGGGTAATCCGTCGCTTTCGGAATAGATCCAGCGGAGATCTCGAACTCCCGGATAGAAGGCTTCCCGGCGTTGCCTGGCCTCCATCATCCGCCCCCTCAGCCATACACCCGGATCGGCCGGGACCTGATCATCCAGCCGACGGAGCGCTATCAGACTGCGCGGGTTGTAGTACCCCCAGCCTAACCGGAGATCCGCTCCGTCCCTTATCTCCACCTGGCTCCCCGGGGCAATCCCCCGGTCGGACCAAAGCTCATTGCTGAATACCCATCGATGGCCCTGACGCAGCCTGAGTTTACCCTCCGATTTGACCTTAATGACCGGCAACATGGTTCACCTCCTTGGCGTTCATGACAGATTCCGGCACAGAAACCGCCGGATCCGGCAACCGCATCCCGATAAACTCCTCCTTCATCAGGTTCCGGATGAACCGGGCAAAGCGATCCACCAGCTCCGGCTCTTCGGGATGGTTACGGCTGAAATCCTGAAAAATCTCCGACAGCGGACGACACGCATCGATCCGCTCCCATATCTCGGCTCCCATCCCATCCAGATGGAGTTTGAAATAAGCCCGATCCGGATGCAGCCGGGGCTGGATCCATCGCCCGGTCAAGCGTCCCCTGAATTTGGGAATCAACAGCATCAGCTTCCCGGTTTCTTCATCCCGCCGGGATCCCAGTCTCCGGGTTGGAATCAGATCCATCAGATTCTGCTCGGCCGACCACGGACTCACTTTCTTTTTACAAAACCACATGGCTTACCCTTTCCATGGCCTTCCGGCCATCCCCTCACTGAGGGTGCTCAATGGAATAACCAACCGGACCTTCCGATCCCACCGGAATTAATGCTATTCATTCCTGCCTCAATATAGAACAAGCACAAAAAATTGTCAAGACCATAAAATAAAACTCAAGGAATTTCCATTCCGGCCGATTATTGTAAGGTTGATATAAAACCGATCAACTCTGTCTGCAACCTGCCGAAAGAAGGCTCACGATGCTCAACCCGATCTCCAGTCCAACCTATCGCCGGGATCTCTCCGGAACCGATTTGAACTCAATTCAGGATATCACCCGCCAAATCCAGGATTCCATAACATCCACCCTCAGCCAGACCTTCGGCGCTACATCCTCATCCGGGTCGATCGCCTCGTTTTTTGACAGCCTGACCGACAGCTTCACCCGGATTACCCAGGATGCCATTGAGTTGTTAACCTACCAGCAACAGATCGGATCCGCCGGCCGGAAAAAATCCGAAAGCCGGGGCCAGACCCAATCCACCACCCAAACCGTCACTCAACCTATCACCACCGCCCAAGCCAACACCAAGACCAAAACAACAACCACCGGCCAGACGGAAAGCCAATCCCGGATCCGGACGCGCGCCAGCTCCGGTTCCTCCTCTAAAACCCAGACGGTTTCCTCAGGCACCGATACGACTGTAGCGTTGAAATACGGCGGTATTGTCATCAAGAGTTATCAGAACGATTACGATATCAACCAATCGGGACAGGTCGGCAATCCCGACAACTGGCAGGATGATATCGACATCAGTGCCGGCCAGCATGATTACGACTATGACAATGACGGAGCTATCGACGGTAAAAGCTCGGATATCAGCCAACTGACCTCCAGTCTGATCAAGAACCGCAGCTTTGAACAGGCCGAATCCCAAATCGCAAGCCAACTCGGCCTCAATTTCGCAAACGGCACCCAGGTCGATTTCCATTTCAGCGATCGCCTGTTCCCGACCAGCGCCTCAGCCGACGGGGTGACCGGAGTCACCGTATCAACCTCCAATCCGGCTATTATCATGGATCTGGATGAGATTATGATCAAAAAAAATGGAGTCGACCAAAAGGTAATCGTTCATGAAATGACCCATGCCATGATGTACAGCCAATTGGATTCGGACAACCAGCCCGCCTGGTTCATGGAAGGAGCCGCCGTCTATGCCGCCAACCAAGGGGATGAAAAAATCGCCTCCGCTCTGCAGACCGGGAGCTGGAACCTGAAAAGCCTGGAAGAGATCAATAATTCCTCCGGCTTCGGCATCACCAATTATGCGGAAAGCTATATGGCGTTCAAGTATATCGAAAGTTTTTACGGTCAGGATAAAATTAAGGAATTG
>JAGOEH010000145.1 GCA_017997825.1 Candidatus Delongbacteria bacterium
TTGGAGATACCGAACCGGCTCCTGACCCGATCGGTGATCGGAATCAGGGTGTTGATATCCGCTGTGTTTCCAGGCCAGATTTCGCAACAGATCGGTCGTCCCTGTCCATCGATCACCGCTCCCACGATCATCTGGTTCAGATCGCTCCGGTGATCTTTGCTGTATCCCTTCTGACCGATGCTTTCACCGCCTTCTCCATGGAAGTAGATCGAGGTGGTATCAAAGAAGACCATTTCCAGTTCTGAGAAGAGGTCCGCTTTTCGACTGAATAGGCTTTCCTCGATCAGATCTTTTCTGCATCGTGGAGCCAATCCATTATCGGATGGTTCAAGTTCTTCACCCAGGAAAAGCATGGTTCGATAGAGATGATGGAGTGCCAGGTCATCGGTTCCTGTAATCCGGTAATCATCGCACCATTGCTCAGCGGCCCGATCGGATCCGCAATCCATCAAACGATGAAGGACGGTCAGGAACACCGCCCGTTCAACATCATATTCGAACTTCCTGTCGATCAGTTGATTGGCGATGGCATCCTTGATTCCGAGTTCTTTCCACAGACGATCGAAGATCAGTCCGGGACCTATGCTTTTGGTGTTGGCTGCCACTTGGCTTTGCTCGGTCAGAGCCATGATGGATTGAGATGAGAATCGGGAGAGTGACCGAATAATGTTCTCGATTTCCTGTTTGGATTGTAAAACATCCAGATTACCGAGAGTAGCGATGACCCGTTGGATCACTTTGTTCCCTTCCCGTCTGTTTTCCACGATTTGCAGGTATTGATACGAACCGGACTGTTTGATACGAGCGAACATGATCTCTCCTTTTTGACACTATGAATATACACAAAAGTTATCCACTGTCAAGAGGAAAGATTGTGGATATTGGCACTACATTTTCACAAAATTACTCGTTTTTCAGAAAATAAAGGAGCTATATCAATGACTTACGTAATTGACACTAAAATCAACTGTTCAACTTCAGTTTAACATAGGATCGCCTAAGTTTGTATTCAAACAGATCATGATTGGGTTTAATCAATCGAGCCAAGAGAATAATGTTGAAGATGATCAGAAAAGTCAAATATAAAAGCAAACAACTTAAGCCTATTGGTATCAATACATCAATCCATTCGTTGATCTTTGAGAAACCGAAAGATGATAATAGAAAAAGCATCAGCTAACCTCCTTATAATCAATTATAGAGAATTATCCTGCGAATCGTTTCGGTTGGATTCATCATCGTCAGGTTTACCATTGATGTTTGAAGAGAACCAATTTTTGAATAATTGTATTACTTTATCTTTATTTCTAAAAACATAGGCTATAGTAATCAAGGCCAAAACTATGACTATAATCCATACCAGTTTTTTCCAGGGTTTAGTTGAGGTGTCAGGAGATTCGGAGGAATTGCTATCATCCTCAATTGAGAAACTTGCGGTATTTGAAACAATCTGCCGTTGGTCCGTTTTCAGTACTGCTATGATATTACAGATATATAAGTTTATATCATCGATATCGGTTTTGATTGAATCGCATGGAATCAGCGCCTCAAAAGCTGACGAATCATTCGGAGGGGTGATATTGTGTTCCAGTTCTTTATGTATCCTGGAATCGGTTCCTTTTTTCATGATCTGGAGCTTAAACAATTCAATTGGGGTAGGGGGAGAAACAGACCAGGAAAAATGAATACTGTCTGATCGTTGATAGGAGCTGGAATCGATTGCTAAGATGATTTCGAAACTGTCAGCCGGGCTGGTCGTGCTGTCAAGTATATTTTTAAAATGAACCTGAAAAAACTCCGCTCTTAAAACCTCATGAGTCGAAATCTGTGATTGATTATAAGTGAATAGATACTGAATAGGAGAGATTTGATTACCTCGTTTGATGAATTCCTGTTCCAGCCAGGCCGTTCGAGATGTCAGGATATCATCTGTGTCTCTTTTCCCGTCGGTGATAATCAATAATCCAAAGTTTTTACCATTAGGCATAAAATCCGGCAGATTGGATATTTTCCACCAGGCATAGTATTTTGCCAGTTCGGTATTGGTCGATTTGTCTCTGTAATCCAGCCGGTTATAGAGGTAACCATTGATGAATTCTTTAGCGCTGCTTTCCATTTCTCGAGTGTCATAATCCGGGGAAAGCCTGAAGTATGGTTCAGATTCTTTGATCGCTTCTCCATAGGGGTGAACATAAAGAAACATTTTATCATTCCAAATTTTAACCAAGGTGTCCTGAGTCGAAAGATTCCATTTGGAAGAATCATAAATTCCATTAAATAAGAAGTTATCAATTAATATTTTGGCGTCCTCTAATTGCTGGGGAGTAAAGCTCTGTTTCATGGAACCGGAATTATCAAAAAGGATGATCAATCCATCTTTAGGCTGGGCTGAACTGAATGAGGCTATGATTAATAAACAGAAAATAAAATATTTTAACTGCTTCATTGTTACTCCTTTCACCATTCTGATTAATTCAGTAAAACCGGTTATCATTTCATTTTTTTATGATCAAGGAATTGATTAATGCTAATAAATTTTAGTTTTCTTACCCTTAAACATGATTGAAAATAATAGAATTGAGTTTGAAACAGCTTGAATAAGAATTTATAACAAATTTGAAAAAAGTCAAGAATATTTTATGAGATAATATGAAATACAAATCAGATTTACTGGCCGGAGAGGCTGCGACACAGAGTCAAGGCTTGCAATCCAGCTCCACTGATTTCCGGATAAAAGGCCCCGGTCAGCATGCCGATTCCCGATCGGGAAGGGTGGGGTAATAGCGTGGGGGTAGGGCTTTGATTCATAATAACCGTTCAAAGCAATTTGATACCTTTCTTACCGGCGAGAAGGGCAAATCCATAAAAAAAATTGCCGATCGGAGCGTTTGACCGTTTCAAATACGATTACGATCACTCCAGCCGTGATCAGGTATTTAACGATCTGATAGGCCATAGATATTGTCCGTTGGTGCAACGGTGAAGCCAGCCAGTTAATCCGGTAATATGAACAATCCCTGATTCTGCGGCGGCGGTTGTTTCATCCGGTCGGTTGGATTCTGCTGAATGGATGGTTAAGATAGTTTTAGATTTGATATCGATCATCCGTCTCATTCATCAGGTCAATCAATTCTCTGAATTCATGCAGAAAACGATCGATCGTCTCTTGATTCATGTTATCCTTGTAACGACCGATTTTTCCCACATTATACTCCCAGATTTTTTTATCGGGATTTGTTATCAGATTGGTGATAATGGGATCAATATCCGCCTCGATATGGAGATAGTCCCGGATGCGTTGAGCGGCTTGGTGGGGATTGAGGGCCAGTAGATTATAACTGACTTTCAGTACCTTGGGATGTCTCAGCCATTGTTTGGTATCAGCCTGGCAGTTTTTGTAAAAATCAAGGGCTTGCTCGATGGTCCAGATCTCATTGAATTTACGTTCGATATTCCTTTTTCGATCGGATTCACCGGCATCGAGCAGGGAAATGGCGGCGTCGCGCGGATCTCTATATGTTACTGAGGCTATGATCCTTCCGGTTCGCAGCAGGCTATCGATGGTTTTATTAAGATTGGTATGGGTTTTGATGATCAGGATTTCCGATTCGGGGATAAGCTCAACCAACTCAAGAATTTCATTGTTTACCAACGGCATGAATGCCTTGTGATAGTTCGGCGGAAGGTATTTTTTACAGATCGTTTCCCGGGAGTGACCGGCTCCCGGGAGTGACCGGCCGCAAGAAGCATACCATTGGCGATCTGGTAACAGAAGGTACTGGCTGACTTCGGCATCCCATAGCTTAAATAGATCATCGACGGCTCTTCCTGCTTTTTTCCATTTCAGGTTCTATGATAATGATATCATTGGGAATCGATTCGGCTTCAGGATCCAACGGGCGGTCAACCGTGATAAAAAGGGTGGAATAGGTTGGATTTTCCATACGGTAGAGCTTGGTTATTTTGACATTGCCATTCTGTCTGAATCGTAAGGTCTGTCCTGTTTTTATCGGAACGGGATCATTTTTATCAATCACTACGAAGAAGACCCGGGGATCGGTTTGGCTGAACCCGTTTTTCCAATTCTCATTATCGGAATAGGTCGATAGGCGGAGTGTTTTGGAGACGGATGGAATCCATTCCTCCGGATCCGGTGTAAACTTTACCTGGAATTGCTTCATATCGATTTCACGTTTGGCATGCAGGTCATACCAACCATGGATTGCGGCATCCCGGGATGGATTGTTCCAATAGGCCTCGATCTGAGGTAGAATGTGGTCGTAATTGAGCCATTCTCCGGGTGTTTCCTCTCCGAATAGACCGCTGGCTCCCAAGGGAAATTGATGATCAATAGAAAGCCCTTCCCGGGCAGGATGAAGCATCTGCTGTTGAGGCACTTTTTGCTGATTGATGAATTTAAAATGAGTATACCCTTGAGCAACCAGATAATCCAGCATGGGTTTCTGTCCATTCTCGACCGAAATGAAACGAGGTTTATGGCTGAGATTGTCGGTGGATTGGAGGGCCATAAAATCATAGCCCTCGATGTCAATTTTTAGGTAGTAGGGAATGCCGTATTGTCGGAATATGGTTTCCAAGGGCACCATTTCCACCTCGATTTCATGATAGCGTCCCTCTCGGATTCCGATTTCCCGATCGAATGAACTCCATTCGCTCAGGTAATCGTTGACATAGAAGGTGAAACGCCCGTTTTGGGGACCGATCCCGAGATTGAGGATTTTAAGCCGTCCATTTTCAATCTGTTTTATGAATCGTTGGTGTTGTTCACCGGCAAGTACCGGATTGGCTTCGATGGCGATCACATCGAATCCCTTTTTTAGATAGAACTCGGTGTCTTGCCCGGTATGCATTCCCAGATCATAGATTAGCTTGGGATTCATCGCGGCTGAAATGGTCATGGTTGCGGCTTGATTTTGTATTGCGGTGGAGGGTTCATTCATGGATCGACCGGATGAGTTTGATCGGCGGGGAGAAGAATCATCATCTCTTCTTATGATAAGAGGTTCCAGATACTGTCGGGTAAATTCGGGTTTCTGCCGGTGGATATAATCCACATATTCAAGACTCAGGGGGAGCCGATAATCCAGTCGGTAATCCAGATGATCGGTTTTCCATGTGTGCCGGTCCGAATCCCATGGAATATATCGGTTATTCATCGATTCCTTGAATGAGATGCTCTCTTTCCACCAGGTATAATGCAGGAACATCAGGTAATTGTATTCCTCATCGGACAATTTGGGTGGCGGAACCAGAGAATTCATCTCCCGACAGTAATGATTATGGGATATACGGCTCAGATTGGCGGTATGCATGCGATGACCGGATAGCACAGCTGAGACGATGAATAGTGGGGTGTTTTCGGAAAAACAGTGCCACAGATAGGCGTCTCCGGCATAATTGAACTGTTTTAACCGGTTGAAATCTACAGTATCAAGCAGTTCTTTTCGAAAAAAAACGGATTCCTGTTGAATATAGGGTAATGCCCGATTGTTGTAGACCCCCTGACGGATCAGTTCGTTATCATAAATAACCGGCCAGATGTTTTGAACGATCAATCCCTGGGGATTGTAAAAGGTGGGGATTCCGGTCAGCCACTTCATCTGCGGGAGTTTTCCGAACAAATCAGTGATCAGGGAAAATGCCTGGGGCTGATAGAAGTCATCGGCATTCAGATAGGCGACAATGTCTCCGCTGGCCTGTTTTAAGCCCTTGACCAGGGCGTCATACATCCCTTCATCGTGTTCTGAAATGAGCTTGATGGTCACTTGATCGCACAAAACCGGACATTGTCGGGTTCGGATTTTATCCTGATACTGGTTGATGATATCCGGAGTCCGATCGGTAGAAGCCCCATCCACGATAATATGTTCTTTCTCGAATGGTCCCTTCTGTAGCAGGATGCTTTCGATGGTATCGGAAATATAGGCTTCGGCGTTACGGCAGGGAGTGATGATTGAAATTTTCATGGCTGAGCCTTGCTTTGCGCATATCGGATCTCATCAGTCCATTCTTCTCCCGAGTCCAGGATGGCCTGATAGAGATCATGCAAATCATGTTGAAAGCTTTGTCCCCGTGACTGGTCGAGATCGTTGGTATAGAGATTGAACCGGCGCCATAATTCTTCCCGATCCGAAATATCCGTTTCGGCCAGGCTTTTGTACAAGTATTCCACCATCTTGATGCGTTGGGGATTCGAACAGGTTTTCATATAAGCCTGATAGTTTTCCATACATTTTTCCCGGACTGGTTTAGGCAGGACACCAATCCGAAAAAATGACGGATATTTCAGGATTTCGGCATAGAGTTTCAGGTTGTTTTGATCGCAATAGCGGCATACTTCAATGAAGTTATAAACATTGTAGATCTGGATTGTGCTGGCCAGGTATAGCCTGGTGTTGGGCAGGGAAGATAGTTTTATGATATTGTTCTCGATGATTCTCCAGTTGGAGGGATACCGGATATAGTCGTTGATGGGACCGATTCCTTCCACACTGATTCCAATCCTTAATATTTTAAACGATGATAAATCGTTAAGGATTTTATCTGAAATCATAGTGGCGTTGGTCGTCAAATGAAAAATGATTTGTTTGGAGTATCCGCCATCGACCAGGAATCGGATAATGGTTTCGACTTCCGGGATCAGAAATATCTCTCCTCCGCTGATGTGAATCAATCGAATTTGGGCGGGATCAGCCAAAATTTCTTCCCGGATAAAGTCTTTTTGACTGATCCAGGACCGATGATCCGGAAAACGGGTGGGACTAAGATCACTTTGAGAATTGGGTAATTTGGGTCTCCACAGGCTCTGAACGGGATCGGCTTCGATCGAGGTGCTTCTATGAGCGGCACACATCCGGCATTTCAGGTTGCACACATTTCCCATATCCAACTGTAGATGGGTGGGTAAAGGCGCTATTAATCCGTATCTCTGTTTAAACAGAACAGGATCTTGGATGGATTCATCCAGGTATGGATTGTTCAATTTACCCCATTTAATCTCATCCAAACGCCTGCTGGAGGAAATTTTAGCCTCATAGTTGTAACAATAAGAACATTCGGGGATGGGTTGACCTTCCAGCATCGATTTTCTTATCCGCTGCATATAGTCTGAATTCCAGATTTCCTGATAAGTATGCTCATACACAGACATGGGTTTTCCATTTTGAGTGATACATCCCGATGCTTTACAACACATCTTGATCCGGCCTTCCGGGGTGATATTGACCATATGCCAGGCTTGGGGGCAAAAGGTATCAGGTAATTTCATGTCAGTCAAAGTATATTTCCTTGTTAATTCCAGAACCGGATCAATCGGAGATTGAGCGCCATATTACGCTTGTCTGACGAAATTCCCATTTTCAAATGGCTTCGGGCATCCGGCATTTTGAATCTGAGGTTGATGAGGGGAGAATTTTTGAGGATGCTGGTTGGAGCCGTAACGGTTTCGCAGTGGTATTCCGAGTTGGTGAATACCCAGGATTTTATTTTATGCCGATTGATATAGAGGCTGACTCGTTGCTGTTTCCATCGTGGCGGATTGAGATAGACTTGGAGCAGGTGGATATCCAGATTGAAGGTCGGGGAATCGGGAATTTTTTCCAGAGGTAATTCAATGATAGCGGTTTTGCCGGATGTTTTGACTGAATCGATGATCAGAGATCCATCCGGGCTGGTCCATCGCTCCGGTTTAATCCATCCTTTTTTTAGGTATGGCATCAGGAACTGATCAAAAATTATGGACTCTTTCCATCGACATGGTTTGGCTTTCAGTCTGTTTTGGAAAGCCAAGCTTCGAATTTGATGATGCAGTTTCCAGTATGAAGGGATGAGGCAAATCAGTTGTTTAAGATATGCACGGTAGTATTC
>JAGOEH010000146.1 GCA_017997825.1 Candidatus Delongbacteria bacterium
GGATTAAGGCTTGGGGGTGCCGGGATATGAACGGATCGGAGTGAATGGAAACGGAAAGCAAAGAGGGGCGCAGGCATTAGGATAACTTGGATTCAGGATGGTTGGTTGTCGGGGCGGTTGCGCACCAGAATCAGTTCAGCGGCGATGCTGACGGCGATTTCCGCCGGGGTATGGCTATAAATAGGCAATCCGATGGGGGCATGAACGGATTGCAGGGCATCATGGCTGATCCCGCTTTGTTTCAGTCGGCCAAAGATTTCACTGATTTTTTCAGGGCTTCCCATCATTCCGAGATAGGCCAGGGGTTTGGCGATGAGCTGACGTAAAACCAGTTCATCGGCGCAATGGGATGGTGTCATGATGACCGCGTAGCTTGAGTTGTCGTCGGGGATTTGAGAGTCAATTGCGGTGAACGGGGTGATCATGATGTGATGAGTGGCTTTGATTTTGGGGGTGGTCTCGAGCGGTGGGCGGTCATCCAGGATAATGACTCTGAAATCCAGTTGGTGTAGGATCGGGGAGAGGGCCAGGGCGACATGGCCGCCGCCGATAATATAAACCGTGGGGAGGGGAGCCAGACATTCGTGATACTGGAACGAGGTTTCGGACAGACCGTTAAAATACAATGCCGGAGTTTTCGGATGGAAGGAACAATCAATGCCCACGGGGGAGAGGCAGAGCACGGCCGGCTGCCGGGATTCGATCCGGGTCACCAGATGAGCGATAGGGCGTCTGGCCTGTCCGGACAGAATCATGGCGATGATGCTCTGATATCCCCCGCAGATCATGCCGGAAACCGGGGCATCGCATTCCGATTGGTGGTGTAGGCGGCGAATCGCAGGCGCCGGGTCGTGATCCATCAGTTTTTGGTGTATTAGATCAATCATGGTGTGCTCAATAGCTCCTCCCCCGATGGTGCCAGTCTGTTCTCCGTCAGCGGCGATCGCCATTTTGAATCCCGGTTTACCCGGACTGGGCTCTTGGGCCTCGGCCACCACCAATAGCCCACAATCGATCCCTTGATTGAGTTTATGCAGTAAAAATGACCAAAGTTTTAATTCGTTCATCGAAAGATCACCTCACTCAGCGCGTAATAGACGGCCATCGAAGCGGAGAACAGAGCGCTGGCCAGAAAGCGCCGTCGTCGGATCACCTTGTTCTGGATCAGGAAATTGGCGGTCAGAGAGATCGGGATATTCCAAAGAAATGACTGTACCGCCACTCCCACAAGGGCGAGAGAGTATACTGGACGTTGTCCGCTGAAAAGATTGATCAGGACCAAATGGCGTGTAATCCAAATCGGATTGAAGTAGAGCAATGCCAGCATGGTACGGGCCAATCCCCGGCGGACGGAGGGCAGCGGGCGGGTCCGCTGATCGATCCAGCGGAAGTAGTTAGGGATCTCCAGGGCGTAAAGGGTAGCTCCGACCAGGACCACGCCGAGGCAACGGGTCAGACTGAAGTGATGAGTAATCAGAGCGGCTATGGTGTCGCCGATTCCGTAGACCAATCCGCCTTTGATGATATTGATTCGGCTGTAGAGAATCGGACTCATCGGGTCAGCATCATCAGGACCCGTTCCGGGGTCAGAGGGGTGATGAAATCGGGTTCCAGCTCCGGGCGATAGGCCCGAATAGCATCCAGCAAGGCGAAATATCCGGCAATCCCATACATGAAGGGGGGTTCCCCGGTGGCTTTGGAATGAAACGGCCCGGCCGGATTCTTGGCATTGGGTAGAAAATAGAGCTGGAAATCGTCCGGGGCGAAATGAATATCGGGAATTTTGTAGGTACTGAGGCTGTCGGTCAATAAACGTCCTTTTGAACTGTAACACAGTTCCTCCAGGCTGATCCAGCCTAATCCCTGGATGACGGCCCCTTCGACCTGGCCTCGGTCGATCAGGGGATCGATCGATTGCCCGGTATCATGAACGATTTTAACGCTGTCGAAACGGTAGGTGCCCCGCAGGCAGTCCAGGGTGACTTGCACCATCGCGGTTCCGTATACATGATAGGCGAAAGCCTGTCCCTGATTGGTTTCGCGGTTAAAAAACAGATTGGGTGTGGCATAATGGGCTTGAGCCGATAAACTGATGCGAGCCATATAGGCCTGATTGATCAGGTGTTCCCAGTGCCATCCGGTTTTTTGTCGGCCATGACAGACCTGTTCGTGCTCGATCCGGATATCGGAGAATTGTTTGCGTCCCAATTCGGCGGCTACGAACCGCTGTAGACGTTTCAGGATGATGGTGCAGGCCTGAATGACCGCCTGCCCGTTCAGATCGGTGCCGGTGCTGGCCGCCGTCGGTGAGGTATTGGCGGCGCGGGTGGTATTGGTGGATTCCATCTTGATTCGCTCCGGATTGATCCCCAATACGCGGGCTGCGATCCGGATCAGCTTGCTGCTGACTCCCTGCCCCATCTCGACCGCCGCAGTACTGATGCCGACACTACCGTCGGTATAGACATGAACCAGGGCATTGGCCTGGTTCATAAAGGTGGTGGTAAATGAGATACCGAAACAGACCGGGATCAATGCCATCCCTTTTTTGATCAGGCCATGGGAGGCGTTGAACCTAAGAATCTGATGGCGGATGGTGCGGATTTTGTAGCGGCTATGGAGCTGGTTCCAGCAGGTTTGGGCGTGACGGCTTTGGGAACGCATTCCGTAAGGGAATCGATCACCCTTGTGGAGCAGGTTTTGTTTTTGGATTACCGCCGGATCGATCTGCATGAGGCGCGCTGCCTGGACGATGGCGGATTCCAGCACCAGCATGGCCTGGGGAGCTCCAAATCCGCGAAAAGCGGTAAATGGTGGTAGATTCGTTCGGCAGGCACAGGCTGTGGCTTTAACATTCGGAATAGAATAGCTGTTGGTGGCATGGAAGAGCGATCGTTCCAAAATCGCCAAGGACAGATCGGTCGCCGCTCCGGCATTTTGGTAAAACATTACCTGATAGGCAATGATTTTACCGTCACCATCCAATCCGATCTTGAAATCACTCGAATAAGGGTGCCGTTTGCCGGTCAATCGCATATCTTCATCCCGTCGCAGTATAAGTTTGATCGGCCGGCGCAGGTGATAGGCCCCGAGAGCCGCCATCACAGCCCAGGGGGTAGCCTGTTCCTCTTTGCCTCCAAAAGCACCGCCCAGGCGGGGTGTATCGACTTCGATCCGGTGCATCGGTAATCCCAGAACGCGGGATGCAATCCGTTGAACACCCGTTGGCGATTGGGTGGAGGATATAATCCGGATTCCGCCGTGTTCCAGGGGAACGGCCAACGTATTCTGGGGCTCAAGATAGAGATGTTCCTGCCCCCCGGAATCCACCCGTCCCTGGGTAATGATATCGCATTCATCCCAGGCTTGATCGATATGGCCTTGAGAGAAACAGCGGGGAGGAGCAAGCCATTCCTTGTTCCGGTAGGCTTCGCGCGGATCGAAAACGGCAGGCCATTCTTCGGTCTGGAGGCGAATCCGGCTGATAGCCTGCCGGGCGGATTCTTCCCGTTCGGCAATCACCAGGGCAATCGGTTGCCCGATAAAATGCAGCTCATGGTCACTCAATAGCGGTTCATCCTGAATGACGGTGCCGATCTGATTGGCGCCCGGAATGTCCTGGGCGGTTAAAACCCGGATGACCCCGTCCGTTGCTTGAGCGTGGCTGACGTCGAGCTGAAGTATCCGGCCGTGAGCGATCGGTGAACTGAAAACAGTCATCCGCAGGGTATTTTCGGGGGCCGGAAGATCGTCGGTATAGTGGGATGCCCCTCGGACATGAAGCTCACTGTCCTGGTACCTCATAACGTCTCCTCCTCCGCCGGCGGCCATGCTTCGGCCGAATCGAAACGGGTCAACCGTTCGATACCCGCCGGGTCAAGACCGGGAATTGTAGGGAAAAAACGGAGAAAGTGGGCGATGATCAGGCGTCGAAGCAGGCGCCGTTTATAGGTTGTTGATCCCCTAACATCCGAGATCGGGCTGATCTCCAGGTCCATTATGTGGAACGCCTCCTCCAGATGGAGCAGGGTGATCGATCGGCCCTGTAAAAAATTGCTGGTTTTTTTCAAATCGATTGGAATCGGACCCACTCCACCGGCTGACAATCGAATATCAAGGATCGAGCCATTTTCAGATCGGATTCGAGCCGCACTGTTGACAGAGGCAATATCCAGATGCTCCCGGCGGCTCACCTTTTCAAAATTAAACCGGGTATCAGAATGAGGGCGTTTGATTTGGATAGCTAAAATCTGTTCGTGGCACGATTTGGCCAGTTGTTTGTATCCCAAATAAAAATCTTCCAACCGGATCCAGTGGGATTGATCGGATTCGCCCAAGCGAATCCGGGTTTCCATCGCCAGCAGGATGATGATCATATCCCCAATCGGGGATGCATTGATGATGTTCCCGCTCAGCGTGGCGCGGTTCCGGATCTGGGGCGATGACACCCGTTCCAGTTGCTGATGAAGGTCGGGCCAATCCTGGCGGATAGAGGGGTGATTTCGGAATTCTTCAACGGTCACCCCGGCTCCCAGCTCGATGTGGTCGGTTTGTATCTTGATTTGATGCTGTTCCGGCTGCTGATTGATGAAAACCAATTCTTTTAGGGCCAGATCCGGGGACGGGTGGACGAACAAATCGGTTCCTCCGGCCACCCAAAGCGGGGACTCGGGGATAGGAGAGGGATTGGGGTGTTGCGATACAGAATCTGAGGGTTCCAGTTCTGTAATGAAAGAAGGGATTGAGGTAAAATATCCCGGGAGGATCTGAAGTTGGATTAATTGGGTGACGCGTTCCGGTTGAGAGTGAAGTTTCAATTCATCGACCATGCGGTGAACGGCCCGGTTGATGGCGACATAGCCGGTACAGCGACATATATTTCCAGCCAAGGCGGCAATCGCTTGTTCGGCTGAGGGTGACTCGGCATTCAGAAAGAAGCCGGTCAGTGAAACCACAATCCCCGGGGTGCAGAATCCGCACTGTACCGCTCCCTCCTCGACTAATAGCCGTTGGATTGGATTGAGGCCTTGGGTCGGGTTCAATCCCTCGATGGTAACCAGATGGGTGCCGGATAGCTCGCCGATGGGCAACAGGCAGGAACTGACGGCCTGGTAGCGGAGGCCGGACTGATGACGGCGGCCCAGCAAAACAGTACACGCGCCGCAATCGCCTTCCCGGCATCCCTCCTTGACTCCGGTCAAATGAAGCGTTTGACGTAAAATATCAAGGGCCATTGTGGCCGGATGGGTATTCAATTCCACTTTTTGATGATTGATGATTAACCGTATCATTGCAGATCTCCCGGAATCAATTCAGAATCAGCGATGAACCAAGGATTATCAGATTGACCAGCCAGTATCCAAGAGGATGTAACTGAGGTAACCGTTGATGGCCGGAATAAAGGAACCGGCCGATATGATATCCGGCTAGAGATGCCGGTCCGGCAATAGCGGCTGTCAAAGGGGCATAGTAAACCGATACCGCGATCCCGCTGTCGGGATGAATACAGGCTGACTGTCCCATCATCCCGATTACTGTAGGATAGAATAATCCCGCCAATCCGCCGCTGATTATCCCGGTGGCTAAAATCTGAAGGGATGAGGATCGGTTCCGGAATTGCATCCCGAGCCGGAACAGAATGGCCTGCAGGGCATAAGCCCCAATCGGGTTGAGCCATAATCCGGTCGGAATCGCGGCGTGGCGGATGGTTAGTCCGGTTAGTTTGATGATCGCGGCAATGACGGCGATCATCAATGGCGCTGACATTCTGTGACTCGAAAAATAGCTCCCGGCCAGGAAAAAAAAAGCCAATCCTGCCATCAAAGAACCAATGGACGTGCCGGGACATCCCGCTTTCAGTACCCATGGAATGATCGATTCCGCCAGTCCCCATAACAGACCGAAACTCAGTATATAACGCATATCAAATCCTTTCCGCGAAATGAATGAATCCATGGTGTTCCTTATTATGATAGCCTGTTTCGATTCAAATGTCAAGCAAAAAATCTCACCTGCAATTTTGTGATCGTTCGGCCACGGTTTTGATGGCCGACAATCGCACTAATGCGCTTCGTCCATAGGCAATAATGGGATATACCCCTTTCCTGATGGTTTTTTAATTAATGAGGCTCCACTTTCCACGAATTGGTATAGATAATATTCTATTATTGTCTGAGTTTGTTTATCAGAATATATTCATAAGGCTGAAAAACAGGCTTGACAAATGATAGTCTTTGCCATAAATTAGTCATACCATAGGATGAAATCGATGATGGATTGGTGATCGGGCCTCTGGTGGTGATGAGGAGGACCGATCGGGATCAACTGTGATGATACCGCCTTGGGCACAGACCCTTCGCTTGGAAGAGAGACGTCATGAGATTGTGGTGGATTGCAGGTTGGTTAGCGGTCGGATTGTGGCCGGGATGGTTGTGGTCGCAGACCGCAACTCCGGATAGTCTGCGGCGGGTGATTGAGCGGACGCTGCCGGAGAATCAGGCCGGATTATGGAGACAACTGGCTGAGCTATATATCAACTTTTCGTTGCCGGATGCGTTACAGTCAGCTGAAAAGGCGCTGGAGTTATCCCTCCGCTATCCTGATCGTCATGACCGGATCAAAGCCTTGATTCTGGTTGGGGATACCTATAATACTATGGGGTACTATCATCGTTCGATCCAGTATCTTGAGGAAGCCCTGTCGTTATCTTCCGATGGTGGGGATGAAGGTTTGCGTACCCGGGCATTATTTACGTTAGGCGATTCCTATTTCGGCCGAAATGAGTTCAGCCGCGCTCTGGATTACTATTTACAGGCGGAGCGGCAGGCTCTGGCTTTGAAGGATTCTTTCGAGATTTCCAATGCGCTTTACTTTGTGGGCCGTGTTCACCAGGTTCAAGGCAATCGGGAAGCGGCCCTTGATTTTTTTCGCCGCTCTTTAGCTATTGATCGGGAGCGGGGAGACGATTCGGAGATCGGAAGCAGTCTCAACAGCGTCGGGTCGATCTATTCCGAGATGAACAGGCTGGATTCCGCCGCTCTGTACTTCCAATCGGCAATTGATCATTACCGTCGCGCCGGGGAGGAGTTTTATTGCGGCATTCTGTTGGGGAACCTGGGGGATGTTTATCAAAAAATGGGGGATTGGGAGAAGGCCGCCGATTATTATCATCAGTCGATCCGACAAGCTGAAAAATCAGGCAATAAGGACGATCTGGCTTCCGGTTATCTGGATCTGGCATGGTTGTATTACCGTACCCATCAGTGGGATCAGGTTTTACCATCTGCCCGTCTCTCGTATCGCCATTTTAAGGATATCCATTCTCTGGCCGGTATTCGGGACGTCAGTAATCTGATGTACCAATTTCATGAATCCTGCGGCCGGTATGACAGTAGTTTATGGTACTGCAAGCAGTTTCATCGGATGGTGGATAGTCTCGAACGGAAGGAGGAGGAACAGAAATTCCGTGAATTGGAGATCGAGTATCAGATCGATAAAAAGGAGAGCGAAATTGTCCTCCTGAAGCAGGAAAAACGGATCCAGTCGATGCTGAATATCGGATTGATCGGCAGCAGTATTCTTTTCCTGGTAATTGTGGTTATCCTGTTGAACCGTTATCAGATAAAAAAAGAAGCCAATCGACGGCTGGATGAATTGGCCCGAACCGATCCCTTGACCGGATTACTCAATCGGCGGGCCATTCTGGATGTTCTCCAGCAGGAGATCTCCCGTTCCTGCCGTATCCGTAAACCTTTTGCCGTCATCATGGCGGATATTGACGACTTCAAATTGTTCAACGATGAATTTGGCCATGACTGCGGCGATTCAATTCTGCAATCCCTGTCCGGTCTGATGCAACAAACCCTGCGC
>JAGOEH010000147.1 GCA_017997825.1 Candidatus Delongbacteria bacterium
TTCAATGCCCTTGTCAATCTTGAACTGATTGACGTTTCCGACATCCAGGCTCATATAGTCCGTTAGGCGTTGAGTAAAATTGATATCGGCCGCTACCTCGATCTGATAATTGTCGGCGCCGGTACTGGGCTCCCAGACGGCGATAAAATCGGTACTCCAGATTTCACGCGCTGCTTTGGCCACCGGCGGATCGGGAAGGGTGATGGCATGGAGGATCGCGGAGTATCCGCTGGCTCCACCGTCATTATACGCCCTGATCCTGGAAAAATAGGACGTTCCGGACTGAAGCTGGGTGCCGGTGGTATACTGAGTCGTATTGCCGACATCCTGGTTCTGGTATCCCGGAACATAGTGAGCAAATAGCGAATCGGTTGCGATATCGAGCTGGTATCCGCCGGCACCGGGAGATGGATTCCAGATCAGAGTAAAGCCGGATGTTTGAATATTCTGAACTGTATCGGCGATCGGCGGATCCGGAATGGTCATCTGATCGATCACATTGGAATTTCCGCTGAGACCGGTCGAGTTATGAGCCCGAACCCGATAATAATAGCGGATAGCGACCGTCAATCCGGTGATCTGGCAGGTGGTATCCAGGTTGTTGTTTCTGTTGTTGAAACCCGGCACAAAGTTACCGGGACCGAAAGCGGCATCGGTGGATACATCCAGATAATAAGCATCGGCGCCGGTGACGCCGGCCCAGTTGGCGGTAAAGGAGGTACTCAGGACTGAACTGGCCGCCAATGCCAGGGGTGCCACTGTCAGGGTAGTGACTTTGACGGTATCGGAATGGCCGCTGGTGCCGGAGGCATTGACGGACCGAACCCGGTAATAATAGGTTGTTCCGGCCAGGATGCCGGAATCGACCCGGCGGTTAGTAACATGTCCGACATCGCGGTTTTGGTAATCGGTAATATAGTGAGTAAACTCGGAATCGACCGCGATATCCAGGTAATACCCGGCGGCATCGGAAGGAAGAGTCCAGTTGGCAGTAAACGCTGTTGTGTCAATCTCCGTAGCGGGCAGTGCATCGGGATTAGCCGGCAGAGTCAAGGTATCAATAACATTGGAGTTGGCGCTGATGCCTGAAGCATTATGCGCCCTGATCCGGTAATAATAGCGAAGATTGGGCGATAAACCGGTCACGATCCGGGAGATAACATTACCGGTATTCAGGTTGCTGTACCCGGATACAAAGTTACCGGGACCGAAAGCGGCATCGGTGGATACATCCAGATAATAAGTATCGGCACCGGTAACGCCGGCCCAGTTGGCGGTAATCGAATCCGTTCGCAGAGCCGTTGCCGGTTGGGCAAGCGGGGCGGCGGTTAGTGTCAAGGTGTCGATGGTATTGGAATGGCCGCTGGTGCCGGAGGCATTGACGGACCGGACCCGGTAATAATATCGGGTAGCCGGAGACAACCCGGTGACGCTACGGGTTGTAACATTGCCGACGTTCAGGTTGTTGTAAGCGGACACAAAGCTGCCGGGGCTGAAAGCGGCATCGGTTGCAATGTCCAGATAATAATGGGTCACCCCGATCACGGCATTCCAGTTGGCCGTCATTCCGGTATCGCTGATCAGTGTGGCTGCCGCCGCCACCGGGTCAGCCGGTATCATCAGCAAACTCAGCGTATCGGAAAACCGGCTCACCGCACATAACTCATAGGCCCGGATCCGATAATAATAGGTCACTCCAGCCGTTAAGCCTGTTACCGAATAGCTCGTCACATTACCGACATCCAGGCTGTCATATCCGGTCATCATCGTCCCGGCTCCGAAATTGGAATCGGTTGCTACATCCAGAAGGTACCCGGCTGCTCCGGATACGGCAGTCCAATTGGCACTGAATGAGGTCTGTTCCAGATTTGTCATAGGGGTAACGGCCGGGATTCCAATCAAGGGCTGTCCGTTGAATGTTCCCTCTCCGGAAAAACACCCGCTGCGGCTGCCGGCACTGATATCACTGTCTGCACCGATCGTGATCATCGATCCTGATTCGACATTGATACTGCTCTGCCCATAGATCATCATAACCGAAAACAATAACGGATATAATACTTTAAACAACCTGTTCATGATATGATCTTTGGTTTAAAGAATGATTCATAAAACCATAACCATTGATTCGATTAATTCCTATTATGTTTCATATCATTGTCTAATTAGATATCAATCACCATCACACTCATCTGATATTTCTTTGAATCGATGCTTAACATTACTATCTGCGATTTCTAATTTAATATATTTCAGTAATAAAGCAAGTGTTTTTTGATGTTACACTACCATGATTTATTAATTATAGATAGGCTCAATCTTTTTTCCATTATTTTTAAGATTTTTAAAAATGGTTTTACAGGGATCAGGGTTTTGAGTTTGGGCTTGCTTTTCAGATGGAAATCCCCTATATTGGTATGATTTCAACCCATCCAGGGAGAATCGGAGATATGGTAAGGAGACCAACCATGCGTTCCTTGATTTATTTGGTTTTAGGTTGTCTGTTTTTTGTGACCGGAGCGGTTTGCCGCTCTTCAAATTCGGATAAAAGCACTCCCCGGCCGGTCATTACGGTCAGCATTCTGCCGCTGAAGTATCTGACCCGGCGGATAACCGGCGATCGGTTTGATATCAATGTAATGGTGCCTCCGGGAGATAATGTGGAATCCTATGAACCGGTGGCCTCCCAAATGAAGGATTTGAGCCGTTCATCTCTTTATCTGATGATCGGGTATCTGCCCTTCGAACTATCTCAGCGGGACCGTTTTCAGGATCTCAATCCGGAGATGAGCATGGTCAATCTTTCGGCCGGCGTGGATTTGATTACCGGTTCCCATCACCACTCCCATTCATCCCAGTCTCATTCCGATCATGAAGATGGGGAGGGAACGGTTGGAATCGATCCTCATATCTGGTTATCCCCGGTTTCGGTTCGTTCGATGATTAAAACCATTCGGGACGCCGTGATTCGATTGGATACGGCTCAGGCTGATTTTTATCGCCATCGATATGATTCCCTGCAGCAGGATGTCGATCGGGTCGATTCTCTTTTTCAATCGGTTTTTCAGTCAAGCGCCAATCGGTGCTTCATGGTGTTTCATCCGGCCTGGTCATATCCGGCACGCGATTATCAATTGGAACAGGTCGCGATGGAGGTGGAGGGAAAGTCTCCCAGCCCGGCGGATATCCGTCGGCTGATCGATTTGGGACGCCGTCGCCGCATCCGGGTTATCTTTATCCAAAAGCAATTCGATACCGCCGATGCTCATACCATTGCCGATGAAATCGGAGCCGAAATCGTGGTTCTGGATCCGGTGGCCGAGGATTGGCTGGTCTCGATGGAACAAACCGCCGCCGCCTTGCAGAAAGCCTTGTCGGATCATGAATAAACTGGTCGAGCTTCAATCCGTGACTGCCGGCTACGGACACGATATCATTCTGCATGATGTCAATCTGATCATCGATGAGCAGGATTTTTTGGGTCTGATCGGTCCCAATGGGGGTGGCAAAACAACCCTGCTCAAACTGATTCTGGGATTGATTACCCCTCTGGAGGGCCGGATTACTTTCTATTTTGACCATCGCTTTCCACAGAATTCGATCGGCTATCTCCAGCAATTCAAGGCCATCGATGCCGCTTTTCCAATCCGGGTCAGGGATGTGGTGCTCTCCGGGCTGGTCAAACCATTTTCACTTCGCACCCGGTTTACCCGGGAGGATTACCGACGAGCCGACCGAATCCTGGATCAGGTGGGCATTCTCCATTTGGCCGGCAATGCCATTGGGGAACTCTCCGGCGGGCAAATGCAGCGCGTTTTTCTGGGCCGGGCCCTGATCGCTTCCCCTCGGCTGCTGCTGTTGGATGAACCCAATACCTTTGTCGATATCAATTTTGAGCATAGCTTTTATGAAATTTTGAAGGAACTCAACCGCAACATGGCTATCGTATTGGTCTCTCACGATCTGGGGCTCATTTCCTCCTATGTCAAGAATATTGCCTGTGTCAACCGCGGCGTTCACTACCATCCGACCAACATCATCGATCAGCAGGTCATGAACAGCTACAATTGCCCCTTTGATCTGATCACTCACGGCCCGATGCCGCATCGGGTTCTGCTTTCTCACCCGGAGAATGAATGATGGAGTTACTGAGTTACCGTTTTTTTGTCTACGCCCTGGGTGCCGCTTTACTGGTCAGTTTTTCCTGTGCCCTGATCGGCTCCTATATCGTCAGCCGCCGAATGGTGTTTGTCAGCGGCGGTATCACACATGCCTCGTTTGGAGGAATCGGCCTGGGGTACTTTCTGGGAATCCCACCCCTGGTCGGAGCTACTTTATTTGCTATCGTCTCAGCGGTCGGATTCGATCTGCTGGCCCGGCGTTCCAAAATCCGCCTGGATTCCATGATCGGTATTCTTTGGTCCATGGGAATGGCGATCGGGATCGTTTTAATCTACCTGACGCCCGGGTACGCTCCCAACCTGACCAGTTATCTGTTCGGCAATATTCTGGCCGTATCTCCCTCTGATCTGATCCTGATGCTGGTATTGGCTGCCTTGAATGGATTGTTCTTTATATTTTTTCATCAAAGTATACTCTATTTGGCTTTCGATGAAGAATTTCTTAGAGCCATGAAAATCAGAACCGATTGGCTGAATGCCCTCCTGATGGCCCTGATCGCCCTGACCATCGTCATCACGATCCGGATGGTCGGCATTATCCTGGTCATCTCGATGCTGACCATTCCTCAGGCCACAGCGTCTCTGATCATTCACGACTTCAAGGCGATGATCCTCTATTCCCTGGTATTCGGGATCGCCGCTTCCATCAGCGGTCTCTTCCTCTCCTTCTATCTGAATATCCCCTCCGGAGCGACCATCATTTTCTGTTCCGGCCTGTTGTTCGGGCTGGTCAAACTCATCCAGTCGATTATAGATCATTATCATACCGTACAAAGACTGTCAGGACGATCCGGATAAGGTTTTATCATCGTTCAGCAGGAGGAATGGGCTTATTTCCAGCTTGACAAATCCACGAAAAAATCATATACATTATCAATCTACGGCTGAATTTCCGTATCAGGGCGGATGTTTAAGGCAATATGAGAGTTTTTGGATCCTGATAGGGCTATTGATCGGCTGGTTTAGAATGAATTGTAAACGGACGGACTGCAAGACACATCCTCGATGAATGATCGTAATCCTTGTTGTGAGTTCAAGGCTTTTTTATTGTTTGGTTATCTCCGGAATGGCGAAAGGACGAAGAAATTGATCCGACGATGGGTAATGATGATCTTGTTGATCATGACCATTGGAATCAACCTGGATTGCTCTCAACCTGAAATCCTGACCTGGAAGGTCGTAAAGAAAGATCTCACCCATGGGATTACGGTCGATGGGGTGATCGAGGCCTGTAATGTGAACAGCCTTAGCTCCTCCCTGGTGGCCTTGGATTGCGCTATTATCCGCCTGGTGCCGGAGGGCAGCCGGGTCAATCCCGGCGATACCATTTGTGTTTTCGACAATTCCCTGATTATGAAAGATTTAGATAAGGCCCGGCTTATACTGGATAGTTGCCGCCTGGACTATCAAAGCCTGCTGGATAATCAGAAAATGAAGGAAATGGATCTCCAAAGCAAGATTGAATCGGAGCTGGCTGACCGGCAAAATCTGGCTTTGACTTCACAGATACTGGATATGATCTCTCCCTCGCAGGAGAAAAAAGATAAACTGAATCAGCAAAAAAATGATATTCTGTTACAGCGTCTTCAAAACCAACTGGTTAATCTCCGCCAGGTCAACCAGGCGGAATTGGGACAGCAAAAAGCCAAAATTGCCAAAGCGGAAAAGTCGATCGAGCGATTGATGCAAAACCTTGACAAGCTTGTATTGATCAGTCCCGTCAGCGGCTTGATTTTGATTAAAGATAATCCTGTAACGGGTAAGAAATTCAGCCTTGGTGACAGAATCATGTATCCGGGACCTATCATGGAGATTCCTGATCTGTCCGATTTCTATGCGGTAGCCCATCTCGATGAATTCCAGATCCGGGAGATCAAGGTCGATCAATCCATTGAGGTAACCTTGCCCGGTTCCCATCTTAATCCGATTCCGGGGCGGGTCATATCGGTCGCCACGGTGGGAGAACCGATACGGGAGGGTTCTACCGTCAAGCGATTCACGGTCAAAGGATTGCTGACCCGGAACGATTCCAGCCTACAGGTCGGCATTACGGCTCAGATTCGATTCCGGATCGACTCTCTGTCCGATACGCTGTTTATCCCTCAGGAGTGTGTTTTTGAGATGGCGGACAAAAAAATCGTTTATCTGCAGCAAGGGAAAAAATATTGCCCCCAGCCGGTTTCTTTGGGCCGACAGAGCCGGGATTGGGTGATTGTCGCCGACGGAATCGCCGCCGGTGATGTGATTGCATTGAATAAACCGCCGGATCGGCTCATAATCCGGCCAACCGAGGATTCATTATGATGAGGTTTGTGATGACCGGGGTTTTGTTGATGGGTTTGGCGGGCTGGCAGTGCGGAAAAACCGAGCGCTCGCTATCCGAGCATACCGTTCGGGTTCAACGAAGGGAGTTCCAGTCCAGCCTGGTGGAAGCCGGAGAGATTAAGGCTCTCCAATCATTAAGTATCAATGTTCCAATGGTTCGCGGCCGATTCGGCGGGGATATCAAGGTGATCCGGATCATCGAGGACGGTCGGGAGGTCAAGCCCGGCGATACCCTGGTGGTTCTGGATCCAAGCTCCATCGAGAAGGATATCGATACACGGCAATCTTCGATCGAGATGACTCAGGCCGAGTATCGAAAGGCCCTGGCTAAACACCAGGCCTCGATGGATGAACTGGAATCCAATCTGAAGAATACTGAAATCAATCAACAGTTGAAACAGTTGGAACTGGACGGAGCTCAATACGAAGCGGAAGTCAGAAAAAAGGAGATCCAGTTGGACTTGGGTAAAGTCAAACTGGATTTGGAAAAGGTTAAAACTGAAATCCAAAACCAAAAAAATCTCAACCAGCAGGAACAACAGCGGTTATTGAACGATATAAAAAACAATGAGCGCTGGCTGAAAGAATCCCAGGAGGATTTGAAAAACATGACGATTCGGGCTGCCGTTCCGGGAATTGCCCTGATCAACAAAAATCCTATTTCCGACATCAAATTCGCTCCGGGAAGCCAAGTCTGGCCCGGATTCAGCCTGATCAATCTGCCCGATCTCTCTAAACTGCTGGTGGAAATGGAAATCAGCGAGGCCGACATCTCCAAGATCAGTCTCGGCCAATCCGTGATGATCCGACTGGATGCTTACAGCGATACGGTTTTTACCGGCAAAATCCATACCATAGCGGGGTTGGCCCGTCTCAAGAATGGATCCTCCCGTATCAAGGTCTTTCCGGTCGACGTTCTGGTCGATGGTCGGCACCGAAACCTGATGCCCGGAATGACCGTCAGTTGCGAAATTATGGTTGCCACCATTCCCGATACCCTTTTTCTACCGATTGAAGCTATCTTTAAGGAGAACGATCAGAGTTTCGTCTGGCTGAAGGATGGCCGATCATTCCGCCAACAGTTCGTCTCTACCGGCCGCATGAACCGCACCGATATCCTGATCGAATCGGGCCTGGAAGAAAATGATGAAGTTTCACTCATTAATCCGGAAATCAACGATGATAAAAAACAACCCTGATCGATGGCGGTGGATGGCCGTTATTTTTGGATTTCTGATGCTCCTGGGCTGCTCCCATCCGTCAGAGATATA
>JAGOEH010000148.1 GCA_017997825.1 Candidatus Delongbacteria bacterium
ACGGATCGGTGTCTCGATGCTATCCTTCGACTATGTCACAGCCGACAATTACCGGGCGGTGGATTATCCGGAGCATCGGGCCAATTACTACTATTCCTATTGGAGTGTCGGTAATGTTATCGATTCCAGGGATCATCTGGTGTTTCCGTCGCGCGGAATCCTTTTTTACTGGCGGCTGCTGTTCAGCGATCACTACATTTTTCAAAACAAACGCTTTCTTCAGGCTGAACTGAACAACCAGATCAATCTCTCGCTGTTGGATCCAGTGGCCTATCAATTGAACGTCGAAATCGGCTTTTCCAAAAATGATCTTCCCTATGATCTACAGTTTCCGATCAACGAAAAGCACTATTTCCCAATTTACGGCAAGGATGAAACCTTCAGTTCCGGGAAGTTTCTGGTTTCACACCAGTTGAGGTTTCGGCTGGCATCCTTCCAGAATGATATTTTCCGGCGTGAACTTTACGGAATCGCCGGAATCAGCGGAATGACCTCAATCGACAGCTTTACGGATATTTTTAAAATAAGCGGGGATAAACGATTCTGCGGTTATATGGGATTGATTCAGAATACTGTGATTGGTCACTTGCAGTTGATGGTTGCCTTTGATAATGATCGGAATCACAACCTCTATTTTTTTATGGGGACTCATTTCTGACCGGGGCGGATTGCATAGGGACTATTCGACGGAGGCTGCGTAACGGCCAATAATATGCTGAAGCTGCTTGATGCATTTTTCCCGTCCGAAGATTTCGATGACGGTTGTCAATTCCGGACCGTGCATTACGCCGGTCAAGGCAATCCGGATCGGCATCCATAGATCTGCTTTTTTAGCTCCGGTGATCTGGGAGATTACTTTGGTCAGGCTCAAAAAACTTGTTTTATCGAGGATGGATTCGGCCGCCATTTTTTCAGCCAGATGGTATAATACCTGTTGAGAAAGGGGATTTTTAAGAATATCGACGGCTTCCGGCTGATTGATTTCAAAGGTGTCGCGATAGAAGATCTCGGTCGCTTCGACAATATCATCGCCTTTTTGTAAGCTGTCCCGTACCGCCGCAATCATGCGCTCAATCTGTCCGGTATCGCTCAAATCCCGCCCGGATTGAATCAGAAACGGCCAGACCAGGTTCCGCAATGAATCCGCACTCAGGTGTTTCATATACTGGGCATTGACCCAATTCAGCTTGTTCAGATCGAACACGGCGCCGGCTTTATTGACCCGGTCCAGAGAAAAAAGGCTGATCAGCTCATCCAAACTGAATAGTTCCTGCTCCGTCCCCGGGTTCCACCCCAATAAAGCGATAAAATTGAGCATGGCCTCCGGCAGGTATCCTTTCCTCTGATAGTCTTCGACAGCGACATCCCCCTGGCGCTTGCTCAATTTGCTGCGATCGTGGTTAAGTAGTAGGGGAAGGTGGGCAAATTCCGGTATCTGCCAGCCTAATGCCCGATAGAGGACAATGTGTTTGGGCGTACTGGGCAGCCATTCTTCTCCCCGGATAACATGGGTAATTCCCATCAGGTGATCATCGATAACATTAGCCAGATGATAAGTCGGATAGCCGTCCGATTTGATCAATATCTGATCGTCGATCAGTTGGGATTGGAATGCTACCTCACCCCGAATCTGATCCTGAAACGTAATCGCTTCATTTTCAGGCATTCTGAGACGAATCACGGAAGGCATGCCGGCCTTCAGGCGATCCTGAATCTCCTGCCGGGATAAATAACGGCATCGCCCATCATATTTGGGGGGTAGTTTGTCCGCTTCCATTTTGGCCCGCATCGTCTCCAGCTCTTCCGGCGTACAGAAACACCGATACGCTGCACCCCGTTCGATCAACTCCTGGGCGTACTGCTGATAAATCGTCAAACGCTGCGACTGATAATAGGGGCCTTCATCCGGTCGAATCCCACACCATTCGAGGGTATGGATCAGGTTTTCCACCGCCCCTTCCACATACCGGGCCTGATCGGTATCCTCAATCCTCAGAATAAAACAACCCTGGTGTTTTTTAGCTAGTAAATAATTATATAACGCGGTCCTCAACCCTCCAACATGCAGATAACCGGTTGGACTGGGGGCGAAACGGACACGGATGGCAGTATGGGACATCGGACACTCCTTGGTCTTGGTATGATCGTTCTAACTTTTTGGGCAATCTAATATAACTGAAAGGTTTAAAATTGTCAAACAAAATCATTCGAAAAAATGTGGATAATTTGTGGATAACCCAATTTTTTTCTATTTTCTAATAATACGAATTCGGTATTTATAAATGCTTACTTATCGGTCAAGTTTGTAACGCAATGGAATACAATAGGATAGAAATAAGGTGTTTTTAGCCAGTGTGATGATTGAGGTAAGGGGGTGTAATTGATTCTGATTAATGAGATTGTGGATAATAAAGGCGAGTCAGAGTTTGAAGTTGATAGAAAACATCTTGGGGCGTAAGGGAGAGCATGCATTGAAAGTGGTGCCTGGGGCAGGCGGTGCTGCCGTGTAACGTACAGGGGGAGCAGGAGATCGATCGAGTCATAACATGGGTTTTAGGATTACCGGGAGCGAAACCCAGGCTGGGGTGGGTTGCTCCGAACAGGCAGAGCAGGGGAATATTGAGAGCCGAGCTGAGATGAGCCGGCCCGGAATCGTTGGTCAGCATTAGGTCCTGTGAGGCGATAAGACGGATCAGATGCTCAATGCTCAGGTCCGGTCCCTGAATTTCGATGGAAGATGGGAAGCCGGATTGAATTCGACTCAGGTGGTTAGCTTCCTTCCTGCCGCCGATCAGCGTGATCCGGTATTTTCCGGTAAGGAGGAGCATCTCGATCAATTGTTCCAGGTAGTTCAGCGGCCACTGTTTGGTGGGATAGCTGGCTCCGGGATGGATTCCGAGTCGGATCGATTCGGCAGGAGGGGATCGGAATGTATCCGGAATCAACAGACTGACTGGGGGAGGCTCCGTTGGCCGTTGGGAAGGGGAGAGCGCTGTCAGATAGGACCGGGATGTGTCCAGATCGCAGGTCTTCTGGTGGGTCCAGGTCTTGAACACTCGGTAGAGATGACGTTTATGGTAGCGGTTGAATAATGATCTCATCAGGATTTGGAGGGAATGACTGCGCAAATTGTCATGCAGATCGAATACAGTCAGAAACCTGAGAGAGCGGAGATGGGAGGCCAATCGTGGAAGGCTGGAATAATCCTCCAGCCGGATCGGGATGACCGGTTGCGGGAAATAGGTTAATAAGGGAACATAGATGGATTTAGTCAGATAATAGATGGGGTTTTCAGGGTAACAATCAGCCAGTGCCTGAACAAAGGAGGTGGTTAGGAGGATATCACCCAGTGAACTAAACCGAATGATCAGCAGGGGCTGGTTCTTCATTCAACGTTCCAAAAATTCGGTCACCGGCATCTCCCAAGCCGGGAACGATATATCCATGGACATCCAGATGGTCGTCAAGGGCAGCCGCATAGATCGGTACCTGAGGAAATTTAGCATGGATATGACGGATCCCTTCCGGGGCCACGATGATGGCGATGACTTTGATATTGACGCCGCCCATCGACATGATGGTGTCCAGGACTTTGCAGATCGAACCGCCGGTAGCGATCATCGGATCGATAATAATAAAACGACGGCCGCTTAGGTTGGGGGAAATTTTGGTGTAATACTCAACCGGCTCCAGTGTCTCTTCGTTCCGGTAAAGCCCGATATGTTCGATCCTGGCATTCGGCAACATTTTCCATACTCCGGGTATCATGCCCAGACCGGCTCTTAAGATCGGTACAATCGTAATCTTCTTCTCATCCACAAAATTGGCATCGGTCTTGCATAACGGCGTTTCGATTCCCTGGCTGTACATCGGAATATCCGAGGTGGCTTCGTAGGTTTCAATGATGGCGATCTCCTCGATCAGCTCTTTGAAAACCTTTTTGTTGGTGGTTTTGCTTCGCAGTTTGCTGAGTTTGTGCTTGACCAGGGGGTGATCAATAATGAACAGATTTTTCATCATTTCTTTCATGGGTGACCTCTTTTCGACCCGAATCGCCCGGGTACGCGATACGATGATTTCCGGTCAGCTTCCGCCATATCCGGTCGACCATCTCGTTTCAATTCTAATCCATGCTCCTGTTCGGTCTAAATCTATTAAAAATAGTGTTCTACGGTGTAAAAGTCAATAGGAATTATTTTTCTATTGACAATTGACCCGGTAGGTTGTTAATTGATCCTATAGTCCGGTTTTCTAACGGATGCTTTCATCTTATGCGATCAAGACGATTGATCTATTCCAAGGAGCCATTCAATGAACCCTATGAAATTGTTCGGATTGATGGTGCTGTGGATCTCCATAGCCAACGCACAGATATTGACTTCGATTCCCGTATATCCTACCGAGAAGGACAGCTTGGTCATCACATACAATGCCGCTATGGGGAACCAGGGATTGAAGGGGTTTACCGGAGATGTGTATGCCCATACCGGTTTGATCACTTCCAAAAGCAACTCTCCCTCCGATTGGAAATATGTCAAGGCCGGCTGGAGCGTCAATCTGGCGGAATGCAAAATGCTGAGGGTCGGAACGGATCTCTATCGGATTACCATTCCCACTATCCGCCAGTATTATAAGGCTTATGATACCAGTGAAATGATCATCAAACTGGCTTTTGTTTTCCGTAGCCCCGATGGAAGCCGGGAGGGAAAGGATACCGGGAATCAGGATATTTTTCTGGACATCTACCCCAGCGACGGGATTTCGATTTCACTGGTCGCGCCTCAGGTCAATCAGCCGCTGGATGATCCCCGATACACTCCGATTTTTCTCGGCCCGCATGATTCATTGACGGTGATCGCCAAATCCCTGCCGGCCGGCACCGGTTTGCAGTCGTTCAGGCTCTGGATCCGGGATTCACTGGTGCTGAATCAGTCTGAGGACTCGCTGAATTATTGTGTAATTGCCGATGATATTGGTCCCGGTCTACATGAAGTCCGCCTGAAAACCGTGGATACCCTGAACCGGTCGGATTCGCTCCGGTTTTTCATGATGATCAACCCGGACCGGGGAATGGCTGTTCGTGATACGGCTTTCCCGGCCGGAATATCGTATCCCGATGGAGAATCGGCTCATCTGTGTCTGTATGCCCCCGGAAAATCGTTGGTGTATGTCATCGGTGATTTCAATCAATGGATTCCCGATACGGCCTTCCTGATGCATCGGGACAGCGCTTGGTTTTGGCTGACGATTTCCGGATTGACTTCGGGTAAGGAGTATGCCTTCCAGTATCTGATCGACGGGACGCTCCGGGTGGCGGAGCCATACACCCAAAAGGTTCTGGATCCCTGGAACGACGGTTCCGTCAGTGCTCAGATCTATCCCGGATTGATCGCTTATCCGGAAGGCAAAACAACCCACATCACCTCCGTGTTGCAACCCGGCTTGACCGGCTATCCGTTTCAGTATCGGGATGCCTTTCAAAAACCGGAAAAAAGCCAACTGATCATCTATGAGCTTTTGGTGAGAGATTTTCTGGCCGATCATACCTTTGCCCGGATCATCGATACGCTGAACTATCTGAAAAATCTGGGGATCAATGCGGTTGAATTGATGCCGGTCAATGAGTTTGAAGGAAATTCCAGTTGGGGGTATAATCCCTCTTTTTATTTTGCTCCGGATAAATACTATGGCCCGGCCGATGATCTGAAGCGTTTGATTGACGAGTGCCATAAGCTGGGAATGGTGGTGATTATGGATATGGTCCTGAATCATGCCTATGGCCAGTGCTCGCTGGTCAGGCTCTATCAGGACGGATCCGGTTCGGTGACGGCTGACAATCCCTGGTTTAATATCAAAGCGCCTCATGAATTCTCCTGGGGTTATGATTTCAATCATGAGTCCAAGGCGACTCAGGCCTGGGTTGATCGAGTTCTGGAATTCTGGGTCGATCAGTATCAGATTGACGGATATCGACTGGATTTTACCAAGGGATTTACCAATAAAAGCGGCAGCGGCTGGAGCTATGACCAAACACGGGTGGATATTCTCAAACGGCTGGCGGACAGACTCTGGTCGGTCGATCCCTCCGTTTATCTGATTTTGGAGCACTGGGCGGACAATCCGGAAGAGAAAGCATTGTCGGATTACGGCTTTTTATTGTGGGGGCATGCCAACCAGAGTGGAGCGGAGAATGGATACTATGAAGCCGCCATGGGGTATCATCAGCAGAATAAATCGGATATCGCCTATGGGTTTTATAAGACCCGTGGTTGGAATAATCCCCATCTGGTCACCTACATGGAGAGCCATGATGAACAACGGGTGATGGTGAAGGTTTTGCAATGGGGGAATGGTGCGGGAGATTATTCGACCAAAGATCCGGCCACAGCCTTGGAGCGGATGAAGGCCTGTGCAGCGTTTTTTCTGACTCTCCCCGGCCCCAAAATGATCTGGCAGTTCGGGGAACTGGGATATGATGTGGATATCGATTATAATGGACGCACCGGCGAGAAGCCGATCCGGTGGAACTATTACCAGGATCCGAACCGGCGGCGATTATATGGAACCTATCAGGCCCTGTTGCGTTTGAGACACCAGAATGAGGTATTCAGCAGCTCCGAAACCCAGGCTGTATTTTCTACGGCCGGAGCCGTTAAATGGATCCGTTTGTCACATCCCAGTATGGAAGCGGTCATTCTGGGTAATTTTGATGTGACTGCCCGGAGTGTACATTCCGTTTTTCCCTCGCTCGGACCGTGGTATGATTTTTTCTCGGGGGATACCCTGCAACTGGATCAGCTCACCGATTCGATCCGGCTGGTTCCGGGTGAGTTTCATGTCTATACCTCGTGGCCTCAATTCCGGCCTGATTCCGGCCTGATCACATCCCTGAATGAGGATCAGGGTGCGGCAGAAAAATCCAGTTTATGGCTGACCCATCATCCCAATCCCATCCGATTATCCACCCGAATCGAATTTGAACTGCCTGAAGCGGGAAGGGCGACCTTGCGGGTTTATAATATCATGGGACAACAGGTAGCGGAATTGATTGACGGCACCATGCAAGCCGGAATCCATCGTTTGGATTGGAGGGGAACGGATGATCGGGAGAGAATGCTACCGAGTGGTATTTACTTTCTTACCCTTTCGGTTTCGGGTATCCAGCTCAACCGAAAGATTCTTCTGGTTCGCTGACGGATCCGATTGATCTGATTCGGGACAGTATTCCTTGATTAGATCGGCTGCTACCGGCATGCCTAATTCCAAGGATTTGTGCCAGTCCAGGCAGGCCTGGTCACGATTGCCCATCTCCAGATTGATCGTGGCCCGATTAAAGTAAGCCTTGGCATCGTTGGGATTGATGGCCAAACACTGATTATAGGATTCCATTGCGGCTTGCGGTTGATTCTGCTGAAACTTCAGGTTGCCGATGGCGGCATAAACATCCGAGTATTTGGGTTCCAGTTCCAATGCCTTTTGATAATCATTCAGAGCCGCCGGATAATTTTCCATTCTGAAATGAGTCATCCCGCGGTGATAATAGCTTTCGGGAAAATTAGGATTTAGGGTGATCGAGGTATCAAAATCGGCTAATGCGGCCTGATAATTCTTTTGCTGTATCCGGATCAGTCCCCGGTCGTTATGGAAGATGATATTTTTCGGATTAAGCTGGATGGCGTGATCATATTTTTTAAGGGCTTCGGCGAGATTACCGGTGTGGAGGTAGACGGTTCCCAAATTGGCAAACGCCTCGGCGAACTGGGGATCGAG
>JAGOEH010000009.1 GCA_017997825.1 Candidatus Delongbacteria bacterium
GGATAGGTCTTAGGCCGGGGATTGGCTCGGATATCCTCCTGGAGAACCTCAATGGCTTTCAATAGCTGGTTGTCGCGGCCAGCCAGCTCATCTTCGGGCGAATTCTCGACCACGATATCAGGCTGGACACCGACCGATTCCATCATTTTACCTTCGTTATCCCAGATCCCAATAAAGGTTTTTCGCACACCGCCTCCATCGATCATCCGGACATCAGTAACCGCAATCACAAATCCCAGAGTCGGCATACCGATGACCTTACCCAGTTTCCGAATCTGGAATGCCCGGGGGAAAACCTCGGCATCAGAATAAGAATACTCATTGCATAAGACCACCAACTTACCGTAGAAACCGTCATCCGGACGCTCTTCCAGGAATCCGTTGCGTTCCCGGGTCGTCATGTACTTCTGGCGTTCCAAAACATCGATGATCTCCGGATCGATACTACCGCCGCCATTATAGCGAACATCAATGATAATAGCTTCCTTGTATCGGTATTCTTTGATCTTCTGCTTGAACTCATCCCAACCGCCACTCGACATATCCTTCAGATGAATATAGCCAATCTGGTTGTTAGAGAGCGAATCGACCAAGCCAGTATTCCGATCGCTCCATTCCTTGTACTTCAGCTCCGACTCCAACAAGGCCGGCGCCACCACAATCTCTTTGGCTCCAACCTCAGTCGGTTTGGAGTTGTAAGTCAGAGTAACCCTGGCCTTCTTACCGTTCAACAGCAGATAATAGTAGGGATTATCGGAAGCGGTCAAGCGCTGTCCGTTGATAGCCAGCAAATAATCGCCCGGTTTGATGTCATGATAATAGCGATCCAGCGGAGAATTCAGAACAATCCGGCTGTCCTCTCCCTTGAATATCTTGGCAAACCGATACATTCCGCTGGCTTTATCCAGTTCGAATTCGGTGCCCAGCAATCCAACCGCATAGGTCGGTTCCTTATAGTTTTGCCCGTAAAAGTCCCCGCCATAGGCTCCCTGATGCGAAGCATTCAGTTCGCCGATCATTCTCTGCAGCAAGATATTCAACTCCTGGCGTGAGGCAATATAGGGTAAAAACTTCTTGTAGTAATTCCCGATGCTGTCCCAGTTGACACCGTGGAAATTAGGATCATAGAAATTATACTTGATCAATCGCCAGGCTTCGTTATAGATCTGTTTCCATTCATCCTGGTGATTCAGGCAGAGTCGGACACCGGACAGATCAATGAACTCTTTTTTCTTCTTGGCCAGAGACATTTCAGGGTCAGCCTTTTTGGCGGAACTACTGGTTCCGACCTTGAGAACTTTCAGTTTGCCGTTGGTATAAACCACCAGCTTCTGCTTCTTGGCTGCCATGGCATAGTTATCGATATCGTCATAGGCCTTTTTGACCTCCTTTTCCTTGATATCGTAATAGGAAAGCGAGATACGGCGGAACATGGAATGCCATCCGCCGGATTCCAGCTTCATGAAATAGTAATACTTGTCGGTCATAATCATATTGTCGAAACGACCCCGTAAATTTTCAATCGGCTCGATCCGATCTTCCAGCCCGTTAAAATCGATCACCACATTGACCAGTTTGGGAGCGGAGACTTTATCCTTATCCTTTTTCTTTTTGGTATCTCCGTTCTCTTCATCCTCTCCGTCATCATCTTTGGCTTTTGAATCATCATCGAGTTTTCCGGTTTCTTCATCATTTTTCAGGGCGTTGAGAGGTTTACCTCCCTTGGCCAACGCCATGTAATAGCCAGTTTTGAGTGTCGGGCTGGCCATATGGGAACGGAAGAAAACCAATCCCTTGCCGTCCATGGTGAAACGCGGGTTATCGTAATAATCCTCTTCCAATTTAAGCGTCGTGATAGTAGTCTTTTCCAGATCATAAAGCCTGATCTGATTGGCTTTGTTGCGCATGGTTTTGATGTAGGTTACCCAACGGCTGTCGGGAGACCAATTGAAATCATACATATCATCCACATCCGAGCTGTCGATCAGGATGCTTTTTCCGCTCGGAATGTCTACATAATAAAGCTTGCGTTCATTGGTGGCATACAGCAGTTTTTTGCTGTCAGATGCCCATTCGATGGCATTTTTGAATCCACCGGTATGGGTCACCTGTTTCGGTTTCTCCTTATTCATCTGATCGACCAGGAAAATCTCCTCATCACCGCTCCGATCCGAAATGAAAGCGATGGTTTTACCGTCGGGAGACCAGGTTGCAAGTTTTTCCCGGGTTCCGCTGGACTGGGAATAGTTCCGGATAATCCCTTCCTCCACCGGCAGTGAGAAAATTTCGCCCCGAATACAGTTGAGGATCCGTTTTCCGGTCGGTGAAATATCAACTTGGCCGCCGGCGCTTTCAGGGGTGATGAATTCAACATTATCCAGATGAGGATCGGCCTGGAGACTGATCGTGATGCTCTGAACCTGTTTGGTTTTCAGATCCAGCTTAACAATCAACCCATCGTTCAGATAGACAATCTTTTCGCCCTTGGAATCGATGGAAGCCCAGCTTACACCGTCGAATTTGGCATCGGTGATTCTGGTCACCGTCTTATCGGTGGGATTCATCCGATAGATATTATTGATTCCGTCACGGTCGGATACGAAGTAATAACCGTCGAATCCCCACATCGGCCACATATCATTGCCGGGATAATCGGTCAGGCGGGAAAATGACTTCTTTTCCATATCATACATCCACAAATCGAGGTTAGCGCTTCCCCGGTAGCGTTTCCACCACCAGTAGCGATCGGAATGCCGGGTATATAAAAACTGCTTGCCGTCCGGAGAAAAGGTTCCCTGACTCCCTTTATCGATCGCCAACTCGATCGGGAGACCGCCATCGGGAGAGGTCAGAAAAAATTTGGTGAAAAACCGGACAAAGGAATTGCGGGCGGAGGTGAAGAGCACCTGTTTGCCGTCGCGCGACCAATCAACCACCTTATCCTCAGACGGATAATAGGTCAGTTGTTTGATCTCTCCCCCGGTCACCGGAACGGAAAAGACATTGGCGCCGCCTAAATACTCGGCAGTAAATGCAATCGTCTGGCCGTCAGGGGAAAACTTGGGAAAACGTTCCTCCCCGATATGTGATGTCAGTCGAACGGCCGTTCCCCCGTTTTCATCAACCACATAAATGTCATTGTTATAACAGAAGGTAATCTGATTGCCCTCGATATCCGGGAACTGAAAAAATCTGACTTCCCGGAGATCCGCTCCCATCGAAAAACCCACCAAACCAACCCAAAGCATGATCCATACCAATAAATAACGCTTCAAACCAAACTCCTTTCGGGATGATCAATAAAATTTAAAATTGAAGATTAATTCCATCAGCGTCCGATGACGGGATGAATGAAACCGGTTACCGATTCCGGCCGAAATTTCGAGGATATTCTGCCGGAAATCTTTCTGCAATCCCCCTCGCACCATAATGCTATAGTAATCCACGTACTCAGTCCGAATATCATTTTTAACACTTTCCAGTTCCACCATACCCATCAAATGGAAAGATTCATTCAGCAGATACTCACCGGAATTCTTGATACTGATGATACTCCCGGTATTATCGATATAATAGGCTCCCATATAATCCTGATAATCATTTTTCAGGATGGTGACACCAAGCTGGTGGTGGAGAGAGAATACCACCGGGTAGATTTCATGGGTGAAAGCCAGTTTGGCCGACAGGGCATCCAGGGTAAATTCCTGATAAAGATAGTTATAGCTGTGGGATTTTGACCACCCATCCTGCCGATGGAAGCCCAATTCCATGGCCCAGGAGTGAACGCACCCGCTCGGGAATAAACGAAGGGTATAAACGGCCTGCCAGTCTTCCTCCTGGAAGAATCCCCAATAATCCTTGGTAGTTGAGCCGTCGATGAAGGTTGATTTTTCCATCTCATAGCGCAGATCCAGGCTGGAATACCAGGCCGGTCCGAAACGCTTAATCCAGCCGGCAGAGATTTGCTGCCGGTCCATTTCACGGACAAAATTATAGGTCGAGGAGGTACTTTTGATCTTGATCATGTTTTCCCCAACCTGGAGCAGAACGACCGGGGAGGATTTATCCTTGGGGCCTGTCATTCGGTTCTTGCCATCACCGGTCCGATAAGCGAGGTACCACTGATGGGAAGGGGTAACCCAGCCCAAACCAAGACCATAAAGATTTCGCCGGATTACATTATCGGCTTTGACAAAGGTCTTTTTCAGGCTGTTTTCAAGGGTATATTCGATTTGCGGTGCCAGGGCCAGATTGCGCCAGATGTACTGGGTATAAGCCAGGTCCAGTTTCATCTGATCATCATTGATATTCCCGGTGGAATAATCCAGCAGTTTGAAAGGTTGATCATAGGGATGAAGGATAAGACTGCGATACACCTGACGCTGCCACTGCCGCTGAAAACTGACCGAACCGGAAAAAACACGGCGTCCGCCGGAAAACACACTGCGCTGGTCGAACTGCATCATGGTCGAACTCACCGATTCGGGATCGTAAATTCGCCGGAATTCACCATCCTCCCACGATGTGCTCAATCCCAACTGGCGATAGGGATAGGTATGATCGATGACCAAACCCAGCGGACTGTTCATCCAATCATACAGGTTGGCCTCATAATCGGTATCCCGGATACTCAGGATCCGTCCCAACGCATCCAGACGGAGAGATCGGGCCTGGGTCAGGCTGGACAACAACAATACAAATGCCAATACAATCTTTGGGTTCATGGAATCTCTCTAAAGTTAGATATTTTATTGATATCCCGGGGTCGGTTTACTCAGGATCATAAAATCGATAGTCGAGTTATCGGTATCAAAGCCGGGTTTGATGCGCTGCATCGACTTGCCCGAATAGGTGCTGATCCCGACTCCGGTGAATCCCTTGTCAACCCGGGTATCCATCACCTTTTTGCTGGTCAGACTGGAATGATACTCCACCCCGTCCAGGATGGTTTCCAGGGCAATACCATCTTGCCAGCCATAGGGATAGTTGGGATTTTCATTCGCCCCGGCATCGGCTCCGCTACACAGCAGCAGAATATCAGTCACTCCGTTTAGCATAAAATCGGCCTTGCTGTCGGTTTCCAGGCTGAAGATATTGGGAACAGAGGGATTATCCAGATCGGCATAATCCAGCTTATTGACGAATTCCCAATCGGCATTACTCAGATCGATGCTGTTGGGGACATATTGGGTGTGATCACGGGCATCGGTAGCCAATACTAGATAACTACGAGGTGCGATGGGATAATCCCCGCGGGTTCGGTTATAGGGAGGCGCATTGATGACCGGAACTCCGGGGAACCGCCAAATCGCCACAAAATTTTCAATCTCTCCATCATTATCGACATCGGTACATTTCAGATCGGCGCTTCCGCCCCTGATGACCAGCATGCCATCCACGTAAAGGGTATCATCGGTAGCATTGTAAAGTTCGATAAAGGGATCATTGTAATAAAGAATATCGTTTTCCGACCAAGCCGCAAAGATCTCGTTGATCTTGAGTCCCGGCGACACCAAATAGCCCTCCAGCAGGGTGTCGATCAGTTGGTAAGATTCGACATAAGCCGATCCTCCCCCGCCCAACATCATATTCTGCATGTATTCCTTGGAAAAACCGATGGTGTAAAGATCCGAAACCAGGTTATTAAAACTGACGCTGCCGTCTTGATCGGTATAAGCGCTTTGCGTGATCAGCTTCGATTTGATCTCCACCAGAATACTCTCTGCCGGGATATCCCCACCCGCCGTCTGTTCGGCCGGCGTCAGGTCCAATCGAACCCTCAGATTCCCCTTGCCTTCCACCTGGGTCGGCTTCTTCTCCCGGGTACAACCCGGTAGAATCAACGCCATTCCTAATCCAATCCAGATCAAAATTAATATTCTTCTATCCATAAATAACTTCACTTTCCTTTACCATAAAGATCCGACAGATTACCACTCAGCTCAAATCCGTAATTGATCGCGCCGCCACTTCGGGTATAATAGGCTTCATAATACTTATGGTAATATTCACCGTTTTCCTCAAGAAAATTGCGGATATACAGCGAAAACTCAAAACTCCGGGCAATCGATTTGGTGAGTGATACGTCCACCATCCAATAGTGAGGATAGGTAAACCAGATATTGGTCCACTCGTAACCGGCATCAGGATAAAGATCATTGGTCCTGGTTTTTTCCCAGACATAGTGCTGAACATAGAGTGATAACCAGGCTCCCAGCTGTTTAGAAGTATACTGGAAATTATAATTGATAATCAGGCTCTGATTCTCAGGTTTGGTCGGCTCGTGCCAATAGGGTTCATTCAAGGAAATATTGGGCGAAGTCGTATAGATCAGGGTACGCACATAACTCTGAGAATAAATATAGTTTCCGGTTACAGTCAGGTTGATCCCTTTATAATTTGTGGTTCTGAATAGAATCTCCAGTCCCCGTTTCCGGTTGAATCCCAGATTTTCATAAACCGAAAAGGTTTCACCGCTGGTCGCATTCGGATCATCCAGATACTCGATCGGATAGGATCGGCTGACCGGAGATTTCTCTCGTTCCGACCAGAAATAGGTCAAACGAAGTGATCCCAGTTTTTTTACCATTATATCCACACCCAAATCAATTTTAGACTCATAGTATCCTTTAAGTTTGGGATTGGAACCATCCACCGCATAGGTGATCACCTCTCCGCTCAAGGAATCGGCCAATGAGGTGTAGTCTTTGGTGGTATAAACCTGGTTGAATGAGGGAGTTTTGGCGGTTTTTCCGTACCCGGCACGCAGCTTGAGAAACCGCATCAGGTTATAGGTCAGATTAAGGCGGGGACTCCAATAATTCCCCTGACGGGATTCGACAAAAGGGGTGACCATATCGAACATATCATAACGCAACCCCAACGATAGATTGAAGGTCTTCCAAAACCGGCCGGCAATATCATCTTCGAGATACCAGGCCAGTTGGTTGACACCCGGAAACCAATTGTAGGAATAGGAGCGCTTGGCGCTGTATTGACCGTAATAATTGGATTCCAGGTTAAGGATCATCCCCTTGCCGCGGTTAACATCATATTGGAATGTCAATCCGCTCGAGAGATTATGAAAGCTTTTCCATAATCGCTGTTTGTAATTAAAATCCAAGTTGGCTCCCGGGGTGTACACATTGCCTTTTTCCCATACCTCTCCGACATAGGAGGTCGGTTCGGCATCTACCAATTTGGAGCGATAGATATCTTTTTTCTTAAAGTTCAAATATCCCCTGAATTCCGTTTTTAATTTTTTGGAGTGAGTGTACTGGAAACAGAGACTTTGAGAAACCAGGTATCCATGATTATAGGTTTTCTGCTGCATATAATCGGTCGGTTTTTCATCATCCATGATCCGGCTGGCCAACAGGCTGTAATCCATTTTGAGCTTGTTCCCAGCCATTTTTTGGCTGATTTTAAGATTGCCGGAGATGCGGGCCCATTCATCGCCGTCTTTCCGGATATCGCGTTCACTGTAAGCATAGTTCATCGAAAGGGTTAGAATCGTCGATTTATGCTCCCAGCCCTGATTGTAGGAAAGGTCTTTGGTATCTTCACTATACTTGAATTTCAGCCGGGGCGGGAACTTCTGGGATTTCATCTCCACCTTGACGACTCCACCGGTCAGATCACCATAGCGGGCAGAAGGAATCCCCTGAATGATTTCGATTTTTTCTATATTATCGGCCGGTATCATCCGTAGATCGATGCCCTCGCCGGCATTCTGCTGAACCGTGGACCCCATAGATACCGAGGCGATCTCGGCATTGTTGGAAAGAGGGACTCCATCAACCATGATCTGGGTTCCAAAGGATTCAAGCATAGCATCGGTATTTTTGGCCGAGCCCCGGACGGAAGCGGTCATTTTGCCGGACAACCCGATTTTATCCTTTTTCAATACCCCCGGCATCAATTCCAGTGCATCGCCCAGACTGGAGGCCTGACGATGCTCGATTTCCCCTGAACGAATCTCAAAGGTAGTCGCTACTTTATCATTGATGATCGGTTTATCGGTCATCACCTCGATTGTTCCGATCGAAAATACCTGTTCCCCTTCTCCCTCCTCCGGTAACAGATAAAGGGTTACATTAGCGGTATCCCGCTTGACCACATCGACATGAGTCTGAGTAAACAGAGAGTAACCGACCTTACGGACTTCAAGGATGTATTCCCGGGACGGGATACGGGTGAAGGAGAAACTGCCGGCGGCATCGGAAAAAGCCACCTGACGGGAAGGGATCAGGGTGATAATGGCATCCTTGACCGGGCGGCTGCTGACGGCATCGATCACCAATCCGTTGATGCATCCCCGGCCTCGGCCCTGTTCCGGCTGTTCATCCCGATTCCGCCGATTGGGCTGAGCCTGAATACTCAATCCCCCAATACCATACAGTAAGACCAGGAGTATAATAAACCGCTTCATCGAGCACCTTCTTGGTAAAGATTGAGTTCTGCTTTCGGAGCCATGGTCTGGACCAAGCGGATTCCGACATTGTTATTCTCCAGCATGGTTAGGTAATTACCCCGGAAGGTTTGAGTGATGCCATGCCGATTGGTATTCCGATAACTCTCCTTGTGACAGGGGCCGAAATCCCCTCCGCGCACCACTTTATACTTTTGACTGTTATACACGGTAGGACCGGTCGGATTCTTGAGTTTTCGGTCATAGATCATTTTATAATACTCAGCGCCATACCAATCCTGGCACCATTCCCAGACATTCCCAATCATCTGCTGGACACCGTATGCACTTTGTCCCTGAGGAAAAGCCTGTACCGGAGCGGTATTAACAAATCCATCTTCCCAGGCATAGCCGTTAAAACGATCGAGCTGGTACTCATCACCCCAAGGATAACGGTTGCCTAAACGATTCTCGGGGCGTGGATCCGACCAGCGGGCCGCCTTTTCCCATTCGGCTTCGGTCGGCATCCGGACTGTACTCCCGATTTGCGTTCCATACCATTTGCAGAAGGCTTCAGCCTCATACCAATTGATGCCGATTACCGGACGATCCTCAGTATATGAATAAGGGTCGCTCATGTATGGAGGCTCCCGATCGGCTTTCCAGTACCGCGGCAGCTTCGAATCGAGGGTATCCATCCATGCCCAGCCCGAATCGCTCCAAAATTCTCTTTTATAATACCCGCTGTCATTGCAGAACTCAGCATACCAGCGGTTAGTGACTTCATATTTACTGATCTTGAATTCATCGATCCAAACCGTATCATCATAGCGAATCTTTTTTTCCCATTGCTGGGTCTGAGTGTTATATACACTGGTCATAAACAATTCATCATTCTGATTATCAAAATAAAGCGTATCCCAGGAATTCCCATGGGTATAATACCCGCCCGGGATGGTTATGAAACTCCGTTCATCTTCCATTGTCAGAACCGGAATGCTATCGTTCCGATCGGAAGGTTTATCGGTACTGCACCCGGTCAGCAGCAGCAATCCGATCATGATCATGCCATACCCTACAAGATTGGAATACCATACTTTCCCCAACCGAAATAGGTATGGAATCAGAATACACAACACATTAAATTTGTCCATGGATTTTACTCTCAAGCTTCAGCCTCTCGGCCGGTTAAAAGGAGAGCCGGATTGTGAGGCAATCCGGCTCCCGGAATGACATTATTTCATCAGGGTCATTTTTTGGCTGGTCTGAGACTGATCCACCTTTAAACGATAGTAGTAGATACCGGAAGAATACTTATCCGCACTCCACTGTACCTGGTGTTTTCCGGTCGGCATGATCTGTTTGTCGACCAGGGTTTCCAGCTTTTGTCCGATGCCGTTGAAAATCTCCAGGCTAACGACGCCCGGTCGGTCAAGACTGAAGGTAATGGTCGTGGCCGGATTGAACGGATTGGGATAATTGCCCAGTTCCAGGCGATGCGGCAAGATCTGAATCGTTTCCTCGATATCGGTAACCATATCCCGGATCACGACCACCCCGTCATTTCCAACCATCACCAGCTTGGAGCCCATGACATCGATATCATTCAGGAAATAGACATCAATGGAGTCGATACTCCACGTCGCGCCTCGGTCGGGGGAGGTAAACAGGAAATTTTTACCCCTGGTATTCTGTTCAATGGCAAACACATTGGAACCGGAGATTGCAATACCGGCGATTGCATTTTCAATGGTTTTGCCGGCCGTATCCACCGGGAGGGGCAGATTGATCTTATTCCAGGTGGAGCCGTTATCATCGGAATAGCTGAGCAGGGCTTTACTTCCGCAAACCCAGATCCGGTTATCCTGTAGTTCGACATCTTCAAGGGTGGCAGTGGTATCGGCCGGTGAGGTAATGGCATTCCAACCGCCGTCGTTCAATTCGATCATTATTCTGCCTTTGCCGCCGCCGGCAATCTTCTGGGTGGCATTGGCCGCAAAACAATACCAGCGCACCCCGATCTGGGAATTCATGACGGTATCCCAAGTCGCTCCGCTGTTGACGCTCTTGAGCAAATAATCCTTCTTGGTATCGCCTAAACACCCGCCGCTATATAGGGTAGTCGGGTCGGTGAACTTGATGAACTCAATATACGATTTGGCATTGAACTGGACCGGACTATTGTCCTGCCAGGTCGCTCCATAATCGGAAGACGTCTTTCGGACAAACTGAGCCCCGCCGGCCCAGACCACCTTATTGAGTGAATCGAAGGCTACCGCCGTCAGGTTGGAGGCATTGGTCCCGGTAGCGGCCTGACCGAACACGATCGAAGCGCCGGCATCGGGAGACATGACATAGTGCCCATACGCCCCGACCGCAAAAAAACCACTGGGAGAAGCCGTCACTTCATACAGGGTCGTAGTCGGATAAAAAATCGGAATAAAGTTGATATCATCCAGACTGACCCACAAATTATCGGCATCACCGGCTACCACCAGGTAACTGCCCAGCTTGGTGATCGAGTTGACGTTGCCGCTGAAGTTTTTGATGTTCTTCCAGGTAATCCCGCCGTCAACGGTCTTCATGACCATTCCGCCGTACCCGGTTCCACCGCAAGCCAGATAACCGACCGTCTCACTCTCAAAATAGGCATCATATCCGTAGCAATAGGTCAGATTCTCGCCGGTCTGAACCATATTGGTCCAATTGGCGCCACCGTCATAGGAGATCATAATAATCGTATTCTGCATCCCCGAGGCGAATGATCCCCAACCGGTGGCCAGTACGGTGCTTTCGCCGATTTTGCACAACGCCCGGATGTCCTTACGGGTATACTGAATCCCGCCGTAATCGATACCGGCCGGATTGACCCAGGTCGCGCCGGCATCCATCGAAATCAATACCCCGTCGCCATAGCCGACAATCCCGGTCTGATTGTTGTTGATAAAAGTGATGGCATAGGCCGTTTTCTTGGCGCCCGGATTGGTGATATAGGTATAAGTCGCCCCGCCGTCGGTCGTTTTCATGATCGTCGCCGGATCGGCCGTCGCAATATTGGCCCCGACCAGCCAAAACTCGGTTTCACTGATAATATAGGCATCATACAAGGTCTTGGTCATCTTGGTATCGGAAATCTTGTCCCAGGTCGATCCACCATTGGTCGTCTTGTAAATCATTCCGTTGCTACCTACCACCACCCCGAAATTGGCATTCAGAAACCGAATCCGAGTGATGTCGTTACCGTCCGGATCGGCAAAAACAACATTATAGGTCAAACCGCCATTATCCGTCTTGGTGACGGTTCCTTCACTGGTTCCTACAAAGCAAATTAAATCATTCACCTTGGCCAATGAATTATAATCGATCTGAGAGCTCGGCAACAACAAACTCTTGTCATACAACTGAGCCGAAACCATGCCGGCTGTCACGATCAACAGAACCATACATAAACGAAAAACTCTCATTCTGACCTCCAGGTTAAGTATTCGTGGTTCAATTTAAGTATATTAGAGCATTTTCTTTCTTTTGTCAACACCTTTTTTCAGGGAGTAAAAACCTGGTTCGGTCCCTCCAATAGTCGTTCTCGGGTTCTGACTGCTTCATTTTTGACGATCGTTGGCAATCCGGATTGTGTGATCAATTGATCACAGGTTTGAATGATCCGCGGTTTTTGAAGCGAGAAGCTGAACCAACCCAAGGCTTCCAGAACCGCCGCCCTCAATTCGGGTGGAAATCCCTCCTTCAGGGCCATATCCGCCAATCGCGGAACCAGATGATGGCTCCGTACATTCCGGAATATACGGACCGAACCGATCCGTTTTTTAAGGCTCAACGAATCATTGGCCATGGTGGCCAGTTCATCGTCAAAATTCATCAGGCTCTTGATCAGAACCGGCAAACGGTCGGCCGCCTCATCATGATAGCGCCCGGCCGGAATGCTTTTCAACAGGGAGTCTCCCGCTGTCTGGACCTGTTCGGGCGGAAACTTTTCAAGAGCACTCTTGGAATTGAAAACAATCCGTTCGGATAGATCACTGAATTGGACTTGGAGTAAAAAGGGAATGAATTCAGGCAATCCGGTCTCACCCATCCAAAGAATACTCTTGCGTCGTACCATTTCATCCGGGTCCCCGATCCCCAGCTTCAATACCGCATAAAACTCAGGTCCCGGATGCTTAGCCATGGCTTTCACTATCTCGAGACGGACAACCGAGGCATCTTCCTGCTGAAACATGGTCATCAGTTTGGCAGGCATTCCCGCAACCAACCGGTTGCTCCAAAGATCAACCGCCAGCGTACGGACTACGGGATTTTCATCATTCAGCCATTGCTCCCATTTCTCCGGGCAAACAAAATTCCGGGAAAGAAGATCCCGGATTTCCGGCCGATCCAGCGATTTGAAACGGAAGGTCGGATCCCCGATCAAATGGGATTCCAAATAGTTTCGAAAGCGGTGCCACTGGCCGATCCGCACCCCGAAACTCAATAACCCCAAATGCTCATTCGCTACAATATCCTGGAGGACATTGACCGAATTGGCAATCCCCGCTACCGTGTTTCCCCGTCCGAATACATACTCCCCGGAGATGTAAGCCGTATCCACAAACCGGCCGTTATAGCACTCATCAAAAATCACCACCGGCGGGTGGGGCGTAATGGAACGGATATCGGCACTGTAAAGATCACGAGTCAGCATTTCCAACGAATCCACTACCCGGAGCGAATCGGACAGAACTCCCTCCAGCCAGGACTCCGGAATCTGATAGGTTTGACACAGGTTCATTTTCAAGGTATCCAAATTCTTCTTGCGACGGAGACCATTGTGAACCTGAGATCGCAACCCGGCTTTAAAGCGGTCGACATACTGATCCAGGGTATAAACCGGCGGATCTCCTAAAAGATACTGCTGCTCCACATCGCCATGAGCATGGAATACCGCCAGATCATATATCGGATTCTCCAACTCGCGCATTACAATCGATTTGAGCTTCTGCGTCATGGTATGATAATAGTAATTCAACCGCCCCGGGGATGAATAAAACTGGGGAAACTGCTGATTTAATTGCACTAGTTCACCCTCCCAGGCATTCAGGGATTCGGAATGATACCCGTGTCCGGCAATAAACAGAGCCTGCTGCAGTACCGGAAGATCTTTCTTGAGAGCCACAAGCTTGTCCAGATAAGCCGCAATCCGCGAATACCGGCTACTATCCCGGACCGGAGGATAGATTCGTCCGCTATATAATTCTTTACTGATCTCTTGCGGCGATTCTGATCTAAGTGAATAATAAAAAAGCTGCCGATCGGAAGAATCCTGACGAATAAAATCAAATTTCAAATCGAAATCCTCATAAAAACGATCGGACGGCACCGAGGTTTCACGAATGGAATAGCGTTCCTGATCCATCTTGAAAGCGGAGGTGGTATGCTGGGCATTCCGGATCATGGCGATCGGAACATCCCCGACCAGCGCTACTCCTTCCAGCAAAGAATCCTGGCGGTGCAGGGATTGGATCGCCTGACGAACCTGTTCAGGATTTTTCCATTGATCCGCTATCAGATAGACCGAAAGACTGTCATCCTCGATCGATTGGCGATATCGATCGATGCTCGGCTTGATTTTCTGATAGGTTTTGGAATCGACAACAACGGCAAACGCCGACACATAGTGACGGTTCGGCTTGAGGATAAGGGTTTTGGCTGAAAATAACGAGGGAAAAAGTAGCAGGAGAGCGAATCCCCCAAAAAATCGGGATAGTTTATTCATTCCTTCTTGTTCCTTTCGGGATGGTCTCATTCCAGGTTCGAAACTAATTTCATTAATGCAGGTCAATGGTGTTTCCGGCCGGCCCTGCCGTTACCCTGCCGTTACCCTGCCGGTGCATCCGGCAGGATGGAGCCGAAAAAACACTATTCAATCAATCTCAGAAAACCTGCACCAGATAATCCAACTGCAGGTTGAGATTTCGGCGATGACAATCGGTAAAGAAATCATCATCCTTGACGGTCTGACTTCGATACCCGACATTCAGGCGGAAGGTTCCCCATCGGGCTGACCGGTATTCGATGGTACCCGTCAGCATCCATTGGGAGGATTCCGCCAGATAGTAGTAAATATCATTCAAACGTTGGGTAGACAGATCGGAATGCAGAACGGGAATAGTATAATCGGAGGAATTGCCCAAGCTCTCCCAGCCGGCGGAAAACCGCATCAGGATGCGGGAATGAGGAATCCACTCGGCCCCCACCATTCCGCCTATCACCGTTTGATCGCTGTTCCATTCCACATCGCAAAAATTATCCAGAACCTCGATCGAACCAAAGCCAAGCTTCAGTTCAAGATTGGTCTTCAATGTCCTGGCGGCATCAAACCGCAGACCGCTTCGAAGCGAATGGTTCATCACGATGGCCTGACTGATGATCAGATCATAGATGGAATGATCGGATTCCTGGTGATGACGTTCAAACCCATAAGACAAGGATGCCATCCAGCGGACCGAGATCGGATGATACCCCTGAAAGGCCACCTGTCCCATCCGGTTGGTCCAGGTTCCCTCATTCCTCGGAATACTCGGGTTTTCCCGGCTGACATTCTGCTGATGCGCCAGTTCTCCCCACAGCAGACAACCGGAACGGGGGGAATGGCGGTAATGCATGGATAAACGGCCCATAAAATGATCATCTTTGACATAGCGGGTTTCATCATCTTTATTGAAGACCCGGGCAAAATCATAACCCCGGAACTTATAGATCATGGAGACATAAGGATTGGTTTTATCGCGGTCATAATCGATCTCCTCATTGTAACGGCGATAAGCCCCGCTGAGTCCCAGGGTGATTCGCGGAGCGGCAATCCAGGCGGTTCCGAGATGGAAACGGATAGCATTATGATCGGAGATCGGTTTGGGGGATACCTTTTTGACCCCCTCATCCACATAATAATCGATTTCAGCACCGGCATACCAACGGGAGGTAACCCGCTGGGCATACCGGGCATCGAGTGCAATCCCATTGTAATGGGTAGCCCCGGTGGCGCTGTCACCCAACAAAAAGGGCATTCCGAAGGGCATATACTGGGTGGAAACCCAATGCCAGTCCTTACGCATCTGTTTCTGGAATCCAAAGCTGCCTTTAAAAACCCGATTGCTGTCAATCGATTTTTTGCCGGAGGCCGACGGCTGAACGAAAACTACATCGCCCGGCTCCAGATAGGGCTTGAACTGCCCCTCCGACCGATTGAACCAACTGCTCAATTTCAGTCCCGAATCCTCCAGATCCTCTGAGAGCAGCGCCGGATTGGAGGTTAAATAGTAGGTGGTAGTATATCGCTCCGGATAAAACCGGTACAGGATGGAATCGGCCTCTGAAACCAGCGTCTGAGCACCGAGCAGGGCCTGCGATCCCATCAAAATGAGTAATAGTCGTTTTATCATGATCATTTTTCCCCTTGGTCCAATCCATCAGTAATGGGTTTCAGGCGTCGGCCGATCGATGACGATAAAATCCAGCGACGAGTTGTTGTCATCCTTCATAACCATCCGCCCATCCAGAAAAAAGGCCATCCGTTCCATCGATTTTCCGGTATAAAAAGCGATCCCGCCGGTCGCCCCGGCATCAATCTGGGTTGAAAGCTTTTTAAGCTGGGTCTGGGTGACATCCTTGAGGAATTCGACTCCATCGATCACCGAACTAATGGGAATAGGATACAGGCTGTTCTGGAAAGGCAGGGTCAGGGGATCGGCATTCGACAGGATCACCGCATCCTTTTCTCCGCCGATCATCCAGTCATATCCGCTGCTCTGATACAGCATCACCATGTTTGGAATATTGGGATTGTCGACATCCTTGCCGGTATCCTCCTTAAAGAACTCGAAACGGACATTGGACAGATCGACGCTGGCCGGCGCCCCGGCCAGGGTGTGATCGATGGCGTCCAGAGCGCATATCGCAAAACCGGCCGGCTCGAGAGGATGGTCACGACCGCTGCCGGGGAAATACCAGACATTTTTGCTGTAGATATAATTGAGAGTATCGCCGGATGAGGGGGCCACATCAACCTGGGCCAGAATCAATCTATCCAGATAGATCACCGAATCGGTCTGATTGAAGATCTCGACATATTTATCATGAAAATAATAGCCCGCATTGGGCGCCCCGCTCGCATAAATCTCGCTGATGACCAACGGTGACCATCCCGCCACAGCTTCCATGCTGAGAGTGATGGTGGTATCATGCTCACACGATATGGTGATCAGCCCCAGATTCTGATTCTTCAGTTTTACCTTCGAAACCGGACTCCCGGTAATAGTCTCCATTTCCGTCTCGCTCATTGGACGAATGGCGGTAATAAAATACTCATCCGCCTTGATCCTGTCCAGCATCACCATCCCATTGGAATCGGAGATAAAGGTATACTCCAGCTCCAGGGTCTGACCTTTCAGTTTGACCTCGGCATTCCGAACCGCTGAACTCTGATAAAGCGTCGTCATATAACCCGATAAATCCTTCAGAGCCAATTGACTGGTGGTTTCCTTACGGGTCAGATCGGAACAGTGCAACAACGTCACTACCACAAACATTATCAAACCAAATCGAAAAAATCTCATAGTTACTCCTCGCTGAACACCATTTAAAAATTCAAGAAACTGCTGACTTCCACTCCAAAAAACAGCTCCGGATTCCGCCGGGTATAGGAGGGACTCTTGGGGGATGAGGTTTTGCTCAGATAGAACGGGCGATGGTTGAACAGGTTGTTGACGTAGAACGAAACCTCGGCTCCCTTCCACAGCGATTTACTGACATTCAGATTGAACAGCCAGCACATCGGCATATCCTCTTCCAGCAGTTCCCAGGAATCGGGCTCAGATTCTCTCAGAATTTTAAAATCATCGCTCTTCCGTTCCTCGTCGCTCAGATATACCGTATCACCCTGGGGCGTGAAATAGCCGACCGGATAGATATCCTCCAGGCCGCGGTCTCCGCTGATATTCAGCACATTCTGTTGAATATGAAGCGTGATCCAGATTCCCAGCGAACGGGCCTGAATGTCGAAACGATAGTTCATCAGCAAGGTATGGGAATAACTGTCCCCAGACTCATGCAGGGCTTTGACCTTCATCCCGAGCGCCGGGACATAATAGCTGTAATAATTGATATAGGGTACACCGTGAAAACTCTCGTAATACATGTAAGCCCCATCGATCCGAAAAACGGTCTGGATAACCGGTATCCGCTTGCTCTGCAGCGAAAACTCCAGCCCCCGCTTCAGGGTATGGCTCTTGTCATTGATGGTCCGGTAGTACTCATACAGCATGATGGTATCCTTGACAATGGCCGTACTCTGATCCGGCCAGTCCGGATAGGATTTTTTGTAGAGAATCACCGGATAATCCACCGTTCGAAACAGATCCTGGGTTCGATCCCAGTACCCCGTCAAGGTCAGGCCGAACGCCCCGATCTCCTGATCCAGGCTAACCTCAAGCTTGTCCTCGGTATAGCCCTTTAGGCTGTTATTATCCTGGCTGCGGATGGTAGTGGTCACAATCGAAAAGTTTTTGGAGGGATCGCTGGGATCCCGGACGGCCACAGTATCGGCAATATCAAAATATCTGTATCCCGGAGTGATCATCCCCAAGGGAGGCGCTTTGGAGGTTTTTCCATACCCCAGCCTCACCTGGGTCTTCTCGGTCAAAGAATAGGCCAGGTTGACCCGGGGATTGAAAAAGGATCCGTTGTGGGATTTGATGAAATCATTCAATCCGAAGGAATAGGGACGATAACACTCATAGCGAAATCCGTACTGCAGACTGAAGGGCTTCCACAGCCGGCCGGTGATCTTGTCTTCGGCATACAGGTTGACGATATTATAGGCCGGTAAATCATCATAGGAACGGGGCCGTGAAGATTCCACCCCCACATTGAGCGGATAGAGGGGATTGAAAACCACTCCCTGCCCGGTATTGAAATCATCCTGCCAGTTGATACCGGCCAGCCAGGTATGCAGAAAACGTCCGGTTTTGAAGTGATGATCCAGATACAAATCCGCATACAGCATCCAGGCTTGACCCTTGATCCAGCGTTTGCCCAGATAGGAGCCGAACACGATCACTCCCTCACCCACTCCCTCGGTCGTTCGGTCGGAAAGCACCGTATTATCACGGGCAATCAGGCTCTGCTCATAGGAGTTCTGATGGGTATAGGACGCCGACAGATTCCAATTCAGCTTGAGGGCTTTATCCAGCCGGTAGGAGGCATTCTGATTGTACTTCAGGGTATAATCCCGGTTGTACCAGGCCGCCCGATCGACATAGGTCGGTTTTTCCTTGCTTTCGTCAAAGGAACGGGTATAATAGATAAAATTGGCGAATGAAAGACGTTCGGTCTCTTTTTTGGCGTTCAACTGCAGAGCAATCCGGGTATACCCGTCATCCTTGATCCGGATATCCCGTTCGGAGGTCGCCGTATTCAGATTGGCGGAGAACACCCAGCCTGAGATGGCCTTTCCCCCGCTCAGATTCATCTCATACAGATGGGGGTTATATTTGAACTTGAAGCGGGGTGGTTCCACTTTAATCTTGGTTTTAACTACCAGGGCTCCATCGGTTAGATTGCCGTAGCGGACCGAGGGAATCCCCCGGATCACTTCCGCTTCCTGCACATTTTCGGCCGGCACCGCCCGCAGATCATAACCGCTGTTGGCATTGGAATACCCGATTCCGACCTGCATGTTGGCCGAATTGCTCAAGGGCACTCCATCCAGAATCACCTGGGTTCCCAGAGCACTTCCACTACGGATAACCGCCTTCTCCGGCGTGTTCAAGGTCGGATTGCTGACCGACATACCCGGCAAAAGACTCATGATATCACTCAGACTGGTAGCCTGAATATGCTCGATCTGATCGGTACCAATGGTGGTCTTGGTCTGCAAATCGGACGGAATGAACTGATCCTTGGCCGTCACGGTGATTCCACCGATCTGGATACTCTCATCTTTCAACCGGTAAGATTTGGCCAATTCTTTTCCCGGCATCAACTGAATCTTCTCCTTGATCGTGGTAAATCCGATAAAGCTGATCTGAACCGAATAAAATCCCGGTTCCACCTTCATCTCAAACTTCCCGGCCGGATTGGTGGTTGTCCCCTGCTTGTTCTCCAACAACATGATATTGGCATAAGGCAACACCGAGCCGTTCTGATCCGTAACTATTCCTTTGAATACCGCCGACTGTCCGGCCGCCCGGGAGAGTCCGGATTGCACCACTATCAGCATCAGAATCATAAACCCTAAACACCGTACTTTTTTTTCGATTGAATTCACCTGACTCTTTCCTGGTTATAACGTTGGTAATTGACCGAACCCGGCGCAGCCCGCCAAGCCGGTTGTCCATCATTCCCATTTTCACATCAAATCACAATTTATAAATATACATCATACCACTCCTTTGTCAAGTCCTATTTTCATGAAAACCAACATTCCGAATCCTTCCTAACTCCTTATATTACATAGCATTTTCTATCTATACCGTGGTGTTCCCGCACCGGTCAATACCTTCTTTCATCTGATAGTTGTTATACACCTGAATACCCAACGCAATAATCCATACGCTGTCTCAACCAAGCCCGCACTCTGCATAGGCAGGCATCTCAACACTCATCACACCGCTCTGGCAGAAATGAATACCCGAGAGGGTAATCGCCCGAGCGTCCAATCTACCGCCAGCGCCCTGCTCTTACGGACGACTGACGCTTGAATCAATAGCCTCTGATCGTGTATCCACCGTGCCGGATCGGATCGGTAGACCGGCATTTTGTTTGATTCATCTAACAATTTATAATTTTTTAAGGATTTGTCAAGTAGAAACAGTTTTTTTCCCCAAAAAAAATCAATCATGGATTGACATCTTGTCTCCGATTGAGTATATCTGTTTTGATACCATAAATTTGATTTGAACCTGCTCGGGCATAGAACAAGAAGGAGAAAATTAATGATCAGAACCATTATGCTGGCACCGGATTCATTCAAGGAGAGCTTGTCGGCCGATCAATTTTGCCGGATTGCCGGTTCGGTCATTCAACAGGAGATGCCGGGCTGCCGAATCTGGGAAATGCCGATTTCGGACGGGGGAGAAGGTTTTGTGCGGGGATTGATCAGGGCCGGATTGGGAATCCGTCAAACCCGGATTGTAACGGGTCCATACCGTCAACCGGTTACCGCCGAATGGGCCTGGCGCGAGGAAGACCGAACTGCCATTATCGAAATGGCCTCGGCCTCGGGACTGGAGCGAACAAATCCGGATCAGAGAGATACCAAATCAGCCACCTCTTATGGAACGGGTGAATTGATCAGGGCGGCACTGGATCACGAAGCCCGCACCATCTATCTGGGGATCGGCGGCAGCGCCACCACCGATGGGGGTGTTGGGATCGCGGCTGCCTTAGGATACCGTTTCTTCGATGCCCAGGGAGCCTCTTTCATACCAGTCGGCGCCGATCTGAACCGTGTTTGCCGGATCGATCCTCAGCACATGGATCCTCGGCTGAGCACCACTCCATTGATGGTAGCTTGTGACGTCACCAATCCCCTGCTGGGTCCCTCCGGCAGCGCCCGGGTTTATGCCCCTCAAAAAGGGGCTACCGAACAGGATATTGAGCAGTTGGAGCAGAATCTGGCCTGGCTGGCCCAACGTGTATGCGAGTTGACCGGGCATGACTATTCCCATCATCCCGGTGCCGGTGCGGCCGGAGGGGCCGGATTCGGCCTGACCAGCCTGTTGAATGCACAGCTTGAGCCCGGTATCGATTGGTTCCTGAAGGCCGTCCGCTTCTCTTGTCTGCTGCCGGATACCGACTTGATCATTACCGGCGAAGGCTGCCTCGACTCCCAACTCGATGACGGCAAATCGATCCATGGGATCCTAAAAGCCGCCGCCGAAGCCGCGGTTCCGGTTATCATCATCTGCGGAACCAATCGCCTGGGTCCTGAGATTTACCATCAGTACCCCCACCTGCGTGGCATCTTTCCCATCCTTCAACAGCCGCTCAGCCTGCCGAAAACACTCTCCCATGCCGAAAATTGGCTGGACTTCACGCTCCGCTCCGTCATCCGTCTGATTCACTAAACTCCATGATAACGAATCATTTCATATACTTATAAAACTATTGAATCGGGTGATACCGGATCAATCCGGATAGTGAATGGTATTGACCCGGTATGGTCGATAAGATGATCCATACAGAATTTTGATAAGGAATGGATTTAAATGGGGTAAAATTCAGACGGAAGCGAACGGACGGCGCCGAAACACTCTCAGAATCAGCAAAACGGCCAGTCCCAGCCATAAGCCCTGGGGCCAGGCATCTCCGATGATCTGATACAGCGTGATATCCCCCTTCAGACATACCGATCCGACCCGTACATCATCCTCGAAAATCCGGGTCGAGTGTTCGATTCGACCGATCGGAGAGACAAAAAAAGTGAGTCCGGTATTGGCCACCCGCGCAACTCCGATCCGGTTTTCCACCGCCCTGAAAATCCCGAGATAGGCATGCTGATAAGGCGCAGAATAGCGGCCGAACCAGGCATCATTGGTGATGGTAACCAGAAAGTCGGAACCCTGATTGACAAAACGCCGGATCAGGTCGGGAAAGATGATCTCATAACAAATCGGGGTCGGAAATCGCCGACCTCGGAATTCGGCCAGTTTGTACTCGGTTCCGTAATCGAAAGCACCCTGCCCGAAATCAATGGCATTCAGCCACGGAAATTGGTCGGAAAACGGAATCCGCTCCCCGAAGGGAACCAGCCGGATTTTATTGTAGGTGTAAATCAAGGCTCCGGTTTCGGAAAACCCGAAGGCGGTATTATAGACCTTGCTGTTCTCATAATCCAGAGTTCCGGTATACAACGGTTTTTTGATTTCACGGGTCAACCGGGTGATGCCGTCCCAATACAGGGCATTCATCCTGAGGTAACACGGAGCCGCGGTTTCCGGCCACACGATCAGATCGGCCCCCAGACTGTCGGCCCGGCGGCTGAAACTCAAATATTTATCGAGGGTTATCTCCAAGAACTCCCGGGTCCATTTCTGGTCCTGGTTGATATTTCCCTGGATCAATCCCAATTTGAATTCGGTCCGGGATTCCCGTACCGTGGCGATTCGATAATACCCATATCCATTGATCATCAGGAACAATAGAACCAGCAAAACCATGCTGTTTTTCCGTATCGCCGGATCTTTCCAGATCAGATATAACAGGATATTGACGGCAAACAGGGCCGTTCCGACCAGCCAAATTCCACCCAGATCGGCCACCTGGATAAAGGAAAGAAAATAATGAACGGTAGCGCCCAGCAGATTCCAGGGAAAAGCGATAAAGGTCTGGCTGCGCAGGTAATCGACGGCATTCCAGGCCGCCATCAGAATCAGCAGATTAGCGGTTCGGCAGGACCCGGCCAGGTACCCGGCCAGTCCAAAGATCAGACCATAATATGCGGCTTCCGTGATCATCAGGGGAACCAGTCCGACCCAGGTCACATGGTAGATCCAGAACAGGGTAGCCCAGCTCAACAGGAATCCGATCCACCAGCCGTTCAAAAAAAAACCGAGGATGGAACGCTTGTCCCGGATGGCCTGCTCAAACAGGAGGAGGGCGGGTATCAGCGCCACAAACGGAAGCCCGGGCCACGAAAAGGGAGGGAAGCTGAAAGTCAGTCCCAACGCGGTCATGACCACATAGCGCCAGTAAATGCCTCTCAATCGGTCAATCCTTCGAGAATCCGGCCGACATGGCGATGATTACCCGCCGGCATCATAATATAGGTCCCCTGGACCCAATCCCGAACACCGGCCAGGGTATCCCGGGCAATCGAAAATCCCAGGTCGCGCGCCTCCTCTTTGGAGGCCGCCTTCTGCAGCTTTTCTCGGATCCACAGGGGAATCGACATGCCCGGCACCTCATTATGCATGAACTCCGCCATTTTATAGGATGTCAGGGGCATGATGCCGACCAGAACCGGAATGGAATACTCCCGAACCGCATCCAGTAAAAGCTTAAATCGATCGATCTCATACACCGGCTGGGTTAGGATGAATTCCGCCCCCTGTTTGATTTTCCGGATGGTTCGGTCCAGTTCCTCATCCAGATTGACCGCCGCCGGATTCGCTCCCACTCCGATCACAAAAGAAGCCGGGTGCTGAAGCTGATTTCCGGCCAGATCCAATCCCTTGTTCAGATTGGATACAATACGGACCAGCCCGATCGAATCGACGTCAAATACGCCGGTGCTGTTGGGGAAATCTCCCAGCTTGGGAGGATCCCCGGTCACAATCAATATATTTCTCAATCCGAGAGCCTCCGCCCCTAACAGATCAGCCTGAATCCCGATCAGACTCTTATCGCGGCAGGTGTAATGCCAGATCGTCTCGATATCGATGCACTGTTTGACGATGGTTGCCATCGCCATCGGATTCATACGGGCCGAAGCGCGGGGACCATCGGGAATATTGATGGCATCTACCCCCTGGCTTTTCAGATAATTGATTTTCTCCAGTATATCCGATAAATCCGCTCCCCGGGGCGGCGAGATCTCCACCGAGACTAAAAACTTCGTACCCAACATCTGTCCCAATCTGGACTTATCCTCCAGATTTTTACTGCAAAACCCGACCGTTTCCGACTCGATCTGCTCCGGTTCCTCACAAACGGCTGTGGCGGCAACCGACTCCATCTTACGATAAAGGGATAATCCCTGCTTGATCATGGCGATATGTTCGGGGGTCGATCCGCAGCACCCCCCGATAATCCGCGCCCCTAACTGTATATAGCGCCGGGCATATTCGGCAAAGTATTCCGGGGTGGTGGAATAGAAAAGCCGATCGCTGACCAATTGCGGATAACCGGCATTCGGCATGACCGATACCGGCTTTTCAGCCACTTTGATCATTCGGCTCAGAATATCCATCATCGGTTTTGGGCCGATCGCACAATTGATTCCAATCCCCTCGACCGGAAGACTATTCAAATGGGCCGTTGCCTTTTCGGGTGAGATTCCGAAATCCGTCGGACCTTCCTGAGTAAACGTGACCGAGGCGATCAGAGGAAGATCGGAAACCTGACGAACCGCTTCCACGGCAATCTCGATCTCCTCGATATCCCGAAAGGTCTCCAGAATAAATAGATCCACTCCCCCATCCCGAAGCGCCATGGCTTGTTCCCGAAAGTATTCCACCGCTTCCTCACGCTGGATTTTCCCCTTGGGAAACACCAGTGCGCCCAAAGGTCCGATCGAACCGGCGACCCAGACATCCTCTCCGGCACAGCGCAACGCGATCTCGGCTCCCCGCCGATTGATCGCATAAACCTGATCATCCAGTCCGAATTGGGTTAATTTAATCCGGTTGGCGCCAAAAGTGTTGGTCTCGATCACATCACACCCGGCCGTCACATAAGCCCGATGAATGGTTTCCACCAATTGGGGTGCGCTTAAATTAATCTCTTCATAACAGCGGTTGAAGAATACCCCGTGATGATACAGCATAGTGCCCATGGCTCCATCAAACAGGATAACCTGACCCTGATTCAGATATGTCAGAAAATTTGTTTCCATCCTCATTCCTTTATCGCTTTCCGGGAAAATTTCGGTCAATCTCGGTCAGCAGAATCTGAAACCCGATCTGTAATTGTCCGAAATACTGCCGGCATTTAATAAGCTCATCAGCGGCGTTTTCCTTCTCGATCCGGCCGGCCAGGTGATAAACCTGCTCGGCTCCGATTTGAGCCGAAGCGGATTTAATGGAGTGGGCATGACGCCGTACATCCTCCATAATACCCAGCTGCAGGCTCATACCGAGCTGCGTCATTCGTTCCGGAATACTCCTCAAATAAGCATCGATCAAAATCCGGTAGAGATGAAGATCATTATTCAGCCTCTCCAGAGCAATCTGAGAATTCAAAACAGATAACGTCTCCATGTGGTGATCGATTCTCCCAATTAAAACCGATTACACGAGGGTATCCGATTGAATCCGACTCCCGGCATCACAGTATCCGTAGTTCGGCGAACGCACCCTCCCGTCCAGTCAAGGCGGGATTAATATACGGCAAATCATATAAAAAATCAATCCCAAAATTTCAAGGCCCCGAGCCGGATTCCATTCTGCATTAAAACTGATTTTTAGACTTGGATAAAAATGGTCTTGACTTTATAACCGGATTTGACTATATTTGAAATTCACCAGCACCCGTAGCTCAATTGGATAGAGCATCTGACTACGGATCAGACGGTTTGGGGTTCGAATCCTCTCGGGTGCGTCGGTACCATGATCGTAAGATCGACTTTTTAAAACCCATCGGGTTCTACCCGCTGGGTTTTTTTATTGTGCGCCCGGCAGGGTGCACCTACTTTAGATAATTCCGACTCACCTGGCTGAACAGCACTATCAACAGTGAGAGTATAAAAATCGATAATCCGAGCAGGCTGATATCCTGAGTGGTCCGGGTAAGTTGCCAGCCCATCAGGGCGCTCCCCAGAGCGCCGGCTCCAAGAGTCAGCGTCCCATACAGTGACGAAGCGGCACCGGCCTGACTCTTATACCGGGTTAAAACCGATTTGATCCCAATCGGAACCTGCATCCCAAATCCAATACAGTAAACCATTCCGGCTACTAACAACATCATGATCCCGTAGTGATCAGTCAGAATCATCCCAACAAAAATCAATCCGGACACTACGATCACCCAGGCCCCGAATCGATAGATCCGGAACATGGAGGTCCGTTTCATGCCGTAGCTGCATAAATACCGACCTATAATCATTCCCACGATCAGAAACAGACTGGTCAAACCAAACTGCACCGGGGATAGCCCGAAAAGATGCATCAAAATAAAGGGAGCGGAGACCAGATAGATGCCTTGAATACAAAAACACAAAATAACGGGAAGAATGACGATAATAAAATAGGGATCGATCAGCATCTTGAAATAGACGGTCAGCATGGAAAAGAATGAGAAGGGTTGCCGATCGGATGGTGACAGGGTTTCGGGAGCGAAATACCCGACGATGGCCGCTACCCCCAACGTCGACAGGGCCAGGGTATGGAAGGTAGAGCGCCAGCCGAAGCTTTGGGTCAAAAATCCTCCGGCTATGGGCGCCAATACCGGCGCCAGACTGCCGACCACCCCGATCATCCCGATGATTCCAATCACCTGATGATCATCGACACTATCCCGGATAATGGCCCGGCTTAGAATCGGGATGGCACTCCCTCCAGCCGCCTGCAGCAATCGGCCCAACATGAATGTAAAATACCCATCGGCCAGTGCACAAATCCAAGACCCAATTAAAAAAAACACTATCCCTACCATCATCAACCGCTTCCTGCCTAAGCGATCCGAAAGCGGCCCCAGAAAAAACGAGACGGCCGCAAACATGATGCCGTACCAGGTCAGAGTATCCGCCAATTGCCGGGTACTGAGAAAAAACTCCTCGCCGATTCGCGTTATAGCCGGAAGATAGAGGCTGTTTGCCATCCTTGACAAAAGGGTCAACATAATCAGATACAACCCGATCGAACCATGGGAAAGTCGCATAGCCCTATTCTCCGGAAATCGTATGGACGATCATCTCAGGGTAGGGAATGGACTGGTAGATCACCGGCAGCTTGACCTGGCTGATGCTCTGTCCGGAAGCGGTCCTTGCTTGGTATAACCTGGCCTGCCATCCGGCCCCCATGATAATCAGGCGGGGGGATCGAATCAGATTCTGTTCACGGTACAGACTATAGATCACCGCCTGACTCCGGATTTGCAGGTCGAGCTCATTCAGTCGTTCAAGATTCCAACTCTCGGGTTGATCGGATTCGATCAGAAAATCATAGCGATGCTGCTGTTCATCGGCAAAAACCCCAAATTGCCGCCAGGGGATTCCCTTCTCCCGGGTGAATTGGGTAAAAATATCCAGCAGATGAGATCCGGCCAGTTTTTCGCCGGCAATATTGGCGATATCACGGGTTTTACTGACAAAGTAGATCTTGGGATTCTGTCCGGCAAATCCCCTGACGGTAACGATATCGTGCAGATCATACCGATACAGACCGGAATAAGAGGTGATCAGCAACCGATAGCTTTCGCCGTCCTGGAGTTGATGGGCCATCAACGGTTCACCGCCCGCCAAGGGGACGAATTCATAAAAGTATCCGAAAAGTGTCAGAGGTCCTTCGGGATGATCGGGTTCCAGCGGGACATTAATCTTGGCTTCACTGGCCCCGTATCCGCAATCCATGAACCGGGTAGATTCCGGCAGTCTGGGTTTGAGTTGATCACGGTATCGCCCGACACTCCCGGACGTCCAGCACAGTACCACCATCAGCTTCGGCCAGTAATCCCGGGGATCGAGCGATCCGCGGGTCGATAGGCCGGCCGCCAGTTGGGCGGAGCGTTCCGGATTGGGTTTCATCTCGCCGCACGACTGCAAATGGTTCCGGATCTCATTGGAAATTTCCATCTCCTCATTCAGGGTCCCCTGGGCGATATCCCGGATTATAACATCCCGGTACCGATCGGCCAAATCGAACAATTCGCTCAAGCGCCCGGGATTGTTGCCTACCGTGGCGGTGACATCCGGATGAATCAGTGACAGCCGCATCAGGGTATAATCCAGAGCGGTGGCATTCTGGATCTGAAGAATCTCAGGCGGATAGGCCAGACGCTGGATGATCTCCGGAGAAGAATCCATCATCGTCAATCCGGAAGCCGTCCCGATCGGGATCCCGGAATCGGTTCGACCGTATTCGGATCGGTTGGCCAACGGTAAAAACTTCCCGTTCATGATCTCGGGAAAATGCTTTACAATCATGGCATTTCTCAAACGGCTGCTGACCGCCTTGGCCAGTTTTCCACGCGGGCTTTCCGGGAGCAGCTTGCTGTTGCCGGTGGTTCCGCTGGTTATAATAAAATGGGAGGTCTCTCCCTGAAACAGAATATCGGAATGTCCGGCTTCCATCTCCTCAATATGATCCTTGATCGCCGTCCAGTCCATAATCGGCACCCGGCGGCGGAAATCCTCGATACTCCGGATGGAATCGAAATCATGCTCCCGACCGAATCGGGTAGTTGCCCCGTGCTTGATAATATCGAGCAATACCTCGTGCTGGACCTCGGATGCATGACCGCAAGCGGCCATGAAATGACGAGCCAGATCGATCTCCTTGAGCCGGCTCCACTGATCGATGCCGACCGGCCGAGCTCCGGCCGGAGTATCCTGTCGGCGGGCTGCCAACTGACGCCCAATGCTCTTCAACACTTCCACCGGAACATTGATATCACAGCATGATTCAATGCCCTGAAATCCGGGAACCGAATTGACTTCACCGACCACAAAGTCATCCCCTTTGAACAATAGATCGATCCCGCCGATATTCAGATCGATGGCCTCGATGACGGATTTCGACAACGCACGGATTCGATCGGTCATCGGGTAGGATTCGACCCGGCCTCCGGCGGAAAAATTGGATTTGAATCCCTCCGCATGTCGGTTTTTTCTCAGCATACAGACCACCGGCTGATATCCGATCACCAACACCCGCAAATCCCGGCCCCGGCTGTCGGCGATGAATTCCTGGGCCACAAAATCACGACCCGGATCACCCGCTGCCAGCATTTCCAGCAACGTCGAGAGTTCCGGTTCCGAACGTATCAGGGACACTCCAATCCCCTTTGATCCATCGATTACCTTAAACACCAGCGGCCAGCCCAAGTGTTCACCCAACCGGCCGGCGGAAATCCCCTCTCGCCACAGGATGGTTTGGGGAACCGGAATACCGTGTTTGGCCAGCAGCTGGAGGGTATAAAGCTTGTCCCGGGTTCGCCGCAGCGTTTCGGCCCGGTTGATACACAAAATCCCCTGAGTCTCCAACTGCTGCAACAGAGCGATATTAAAATAATCGGCATCCTCCACCAATGCCGCCATCACAAACATGGGCGGCGAAACACTCACCCCGTTCCGATAGATCCGGTCCGGATGACCGGGATCCAACACCAGTTCAATTTCTCTGGGATCGATCAGCTCCAGTTTGATACCGGCTTTCCCCGCTTCTTCAGCGGCCCGTTCAAGTTCCGGAATCATCTTGCCGCGATACAAAATCCAACCATTCATCGGATTACCCTTTCGCTATAATAGTGTTTCTTGAAAACAGGTTTCGATATAGTCCCGCAACTCACCCGCCAAAGGATCATACAGTTGAATCGAATTAAAATCAAAGCGTTGAGCAAACAAGCGGGTATACAGCATTGACCACTGAATTCCGGATTCGACCATCCAGCCGGAAAAAAACAGACGCAGACGGCCGAGCTGATGGTCCAGGGTATCGGGAATGGGCCGCCCGGCAGCGATTCGAACATAAACGGTTTTAATACCGTCCGATTCGAGTTCGAACAACAGAGATTTCAACCGTAAATCGAGATCGGAGCCGATCGTTTCGACTTGAATCACCGCATACCCATCCTCGCTCTCGACCTGATGCTTAAAGCGCGTTTCATCAGCCGGCTGTGAGGAATTATCATCGGGGGTGACAATATCCACCGGAATACCGGCGTTATCGAATAAGCGCCTGGAAAATCCGACATGCCGGGAAGGGACAAACAAACGGATTTGATCCTGAGGTGCCACCTGGCGAACCGCATGCAAAAGGCTTTCACGCCGCCCTTCCTCCGAATCCTCGATCCCCAGAAATCTGGCCTGGCCATGCACCGAGAGTTTCAGTCCCATCGGAGCAAAATGGAAAGCGCCACACACCCTCTGGGACAGGGTATGGGTGGTCACCAGATTAACTTCGCAAAAAGGCAGAATGCGGGGATTGTCCTGAACAAATCGCTGAACGGTTTTGATCAACTGGAGTAATCCCATACTTCGGCGGTATTCGGGCTGGATCATGACCGCACCGATCTCGGATACATCCTTCTTGCCGGTATCCAGAATGATCACCATCTGCCCGACAATAGCGCCGGCCGGATTGAGGGCGATAAACGAAATCACGCGTTCCTGCTCGATGGCTGTCGTCAGTTGATCGGTATAATAAAACAGATCTTTGGTATAGGAATAGCGGTAGGTCCGATAGGCCAACTCCACGATCCCCGGGGCATCGTCGCTGGTCGCCCGACGGACGGCCAGTTTTTCATGAGCCGATTCGCTCTGAGCGGGACTCAATTCAGGCAGGGTCAACTCGTAATGACGGATCCCGGGAATCTTTTTGAACAGCACGGTCTTCCATCCCCGAGACCCTTCGTTGGTGAATTTGAAGTGATCCACCATTTTCTCGATCAGGAAAAAGCGTAATCCATCGATATTTTCTTCCGGCCGGTCAGCCTGAAACCGTGGGATTCCTCGTTCATTAACCGGAAGCCCCATATTACTAAAGGTGATCTGCAATCCCTCGGCCTGGATCTCGCAGATCACCTCAAACTGTTCCTCGATCCCGCTCCCGGGATAATTTTCCACAATATGAGCCGCTGATTCTTCGACGGCAATACTCAAATCGGAGATCTCCGCCGGAGCCGCACCGACACAGCGGGCCGTTTCCGTCACAAATCCCACAATCAATGGGATAAATTCCAATCGATAAAGCGTTCTAAGCTGAACCTGCATATCCACCATCTCGGTTAGAGGTTAAAAAGGGTTCCAATGGCCCTAATTATGATCGTTCGGTCTATAATAAACCATCAAACGCTAACTTTTCTGATCTCTGATTCTCCCGGCTTGATAATCCGTGAGTTTAGTCGATTACGGTCAATATGGAATAAAATATAACAAATGGGGGAATCTGTCAAGCACTATTCATCAATCCCGAATCGCCGGAGGAACACATGACGAGTGGCCGGTTATCACCACGATATCGATCATTATTCGATGATCAGAACCTTAGCCCCCCTTATTTTTCGTTCTTTGAGTTCCAGCAGCGCTAAATTGGCATCCCGTAGAGCATACGAACAGATCTCGGGTTTAATTTCGATCCGGGCGGCCAAATCCAAAAATTCGATCACATCCTGCCGGGTGACATTGGCCACACTCTTAATCTCTTTTTCCATCCATAGATCCCGGGGGTAATCCAACTGAAGCCAGGCAGATTGATCGACCGCCTCCTTGCGGATGGCATTGATCACCATCCGTCCTCCCGGTTCCAGATTCCTGAGGCCTTGAATGATCGGATTCCAGACCGGAGTGGTATCAATCATGGCCCGCACCGACTCCGGAGCCGGGTCTCCGGCATCTCCGCTCCAATCCGCCCCCAATTGCATAGCGAATTCCCGTTCATTCCGACTCCGGGCGAATACCAGGATCCGGGAATGGGGATAGCAGGCCTTGACCATTTTCAATACCAGATGAGCCGAAGCTCCAAATCCGGTCAATCCGAGCGATTCCCCATCCTGAAGACCCGTCAGGCGAAGGGATCGGTATCCGATGGCCCCGGCGCACAGCAGAGGGGCCACCTCATAATCGGAATAGTTCTCCGGCAATGAGAAGGCAAAATCCTGAGGTACCACCATATACTCACTATAACCACCGTCGGCGTCCCGGCCGGTAGCCCGAAACTCCCGGCACAAATTCTCTTCTCCCCGTAAACAGTAGCGGCAATGTCCGCAGGCCGACCAGATCCAAGCCACTCCCACCCGATCTCCACACCGATGACGCGTCACCCCGCGTCCGCACTCCACCACCCGGCCGACCACCTGATGTCCCAAAACCACCGGATAACGCATGGCCGGTGTTCGCCCCTCGATGATATCCAACTCGGTATGACACACCCCGCAAGCCCCCACCCGGATCAGAACCTGATCCCGGCCCGGCACCGGCACCGGAATCTCCATCATCTCCAAGGGATTCCGCTCGACCGATAAATCACAAATCCCACTCAGTCTCATCACCTTCATCCCTCACTCCTTATGTTGATTGTCCCGGCTTGAAAATTCATTATTCCGGACTCCGACATGGTTGTAAAAGTCCCTGTCTCACCCGGTTCATACGGAATGATATCGGATTGTCAAACCCACCTGATGATCGGTAATATGAAAAATACAGTGCAGGATATCAATATAAAAATACCCCGGCAAATACTCACGAATCTAAATCACCGATAACCGAATAACGGATTCCGATCGTTATCCATCGTCCCGGCAGCGGAATTCCCGAATAATCCATTCCCGATCGGTTCAATAGATTGGATCCTCTGATAAAAAGATGACAAGAACCAATCGGATAACGAATTCCTCCATCCAGTTCCCAATGCTCATGGTACTGAAGACGCTTTTCATAGCACAAGCTCCAATCCAGCTCAAGGTGGCGGAACAGAGTCTGGGTTACACTGATAGTCACCTGATGCCGAAGGTGGTCCAACAAATAACGAGATAAATATCCGTAACTCGATTTGCTGATTTGAAGATAGGTATAACCTAACCGGATTTGGTTTAATCCGATCTGTCCTCCCCAGGAGGGAAAACAGGCCAGATTATACTCAAACCCACGGATTCGCAGCTCAGTAATATTGCATGCCATCCAGGGATCCTCAACCTGTGTTTTCAACCAGTCGATCGTATTGGTGCCGTTTTTCAGAAAAAGCGCCAGCCCCATACTATATCGTTCCGAATAAAGCGAAAGACCGCTTTCATACTGTATCGTTTGTTCGGGTTTTAGACTGGAGTTTCCCAGGCTGACCGGACTGGCATAGAAACGCTCGGTGAAGGAAGGAATTCGGAAGGCCTTACTGAACGAAGAGAAGACTCTCCAACTGGAATTTAATTGATAGCCGACATCGATACTGGGACAGTATTCCCAACCGCATCCCGTATAGTGACCAGCCATCCAGTTGGTATTGACCGAAATATTTCGATAGCGGATCGACTGGTGTTCGGCAAAGACTCCATAAAAAGTCTGGGTGTGATCTCCCAGGTTAGTACTGGAAATCTCATCCTGCATCCATTCCCAACCCAGGCTGGATGTTCCGAAGCGATGATTTCTGGAGAATTGCAGTTGGGCTCCACGGCTATCGGTGGTATGACGATTGCGATACCATTCCGGACGGTCCGAATCGAGGATGTAATCATCCTTTTTCTCTCGCCGGTTTGCCTTGGGTAAAATTAACCAGCCGGATCGACGGAATTCGGCACCGACCTGAAACAGGGAAGTCTGAATATGCTCCCACTGCCGGGGATAATCCACCCCATAAAAACCATTGGCCCCGAACTGATGGTCATCATAACCAACCAGCCAATTCAGATTTCCAGCCTCATGGCGGATTGATGGCCGATAATTAAAACTGTAATGCTCAAACTGGGTATGAGGACGATACCCATCCGACCGATTCAGATTGATTCCCAGATGATGATTGGACATTCCTACCGGATAAGCGGCATGAATGCCGGCCTCACCCCAACCATGCTGACCGATTGCCGAATGGAGAGACAATGATTTATCCCGGTTCCGGCGGGTGATGATATGGATCACTCCACCGTAAGCATCGGCTCCGTAAACACCGGAAGCCGGCCCCTTCATGATTTCAATCCGCTCGATATCCGAAACGGCGACCGGCAGATTCAGATGATGATGCCCGGTTTGTGGGTCATTGACCCGGACTCCGTCCACCAAAACTAGAACCTGATCAAAGCCGCCACCTCGAATGCTAATATCGCTTTGTACACCTCCCGCACCCCGTGAACGAAGATCCACTCCCGGTAATCCATTGAGCAAATCCTGAAGCGTATTCACCGAAAGTCGTTCAATTTCCGAGGATTGTAGCACAATCATCGATCGGTTGGCTTGGGAAAACGGCATCGGTACCCGATGGGATGTTACCACCACCTCATTCATCGGATAAAGCTCAGGCGCCGGTTGTGCCGGCACAACACCCCATCCTCCCGCCATCAGCCACCACAATACCGGATATAACCATGGCCGAATTCTAAATCTGTCGCTCATTCTTCTCTCCTGTAAACCCTGGGGATTGGAGCTGAAAGGGAATCCACTATCGCTTCCCTCTCAACCGGAAAAATCGATCACGCTTTCATCAGACTGATGTTCGGATAAGGTTACGATCGGATAAGCAACCGGGGAAATCCGTCATTCAATGAAATCCAACTCATCAGTGCATACTCCGCAGGCTCCCACCCGGATCAGGATCAGGATCTGATCCCGTTCCGGCACCGGAACCGGCAGTTTGCGGAATTCCAATGGATTCCGTTCCCGGGTCAAATCAACGATCCCATTCCATACCATCGCGTTCATACGGATCCCTACAACCATGATTGACCGCTCAACGACTCAAACCCTTCATGTTGCCCCCAATATCACGATTGAAATCCTTAAAGTCAATAAAAATCATTCTAATAGCTAAATAAATCTAAAATTTGACAATTGATCGATTTTTCGCTATTATATAATTCAAACAGAATTTCAATACCGGCACCCCACAATACCCGTTCAAACCACCTGCGACATAGGGACCATAAGGTCATTGGATTGATGATCTTTTTTTCAATAATCACACTATTACCCGATGGGAGGCTTTTATGTTTCAGCGATTTTGCTTGGTAATGTGGCTGATGATGAGCCTATTCTCCATAATCCGGGGAAAGGACAACTATGACTGGCCGATGGCCAACGCCAACCGCTCTCGGAATTCCTGGATCAGCCATGAGCAGATACTGGCTCCGCCTTACCAGGCCGTCGATACCTTACCGCTATCTGACGATTTGGCTTATTATGACGGATTCCTCTACGTCAGCGATGATAACCACGACAACATCAATCAGTTTCATGCCATTGATCCCAACTCGGGTCAGATTCGATGGAGTTATCCGATCCCTAATTCCACGGGTGCAGTGGCATTTATCCCGGCTACGGTCGATACATTTGTGGTCTGCGGTGGCCAGAAGGGTAACGGATTACATGTGCTGCATAATCAGACCGGACAGCTGTTATGGATGAAACCGATTGGAGGTCTTTACGGCCGGCATCCGGTCATCGATGATCATTTTATCTATATCGTTGGAGACAGCCTGTACTGTCTGGATATTCGAGACGGTGAAACCTTATGGAGTTACCCGGCCGCTAATCAAACCACTCCGGTTTTGGATGATACCATGCTCTATATCACTCAAACGACCAAACTAACCTGTTTGAATAAACGATCCGGCCAACAGCAATGGCAGGTCCAGAACAAAGGAAAGTATCTCCTGATCGTCGATGAAAACCATCTGTATAGTGAGAATGACTCCTCGATCGTGGCCAGGGATAAACATGACGGAAATATCAGGTGGAGCTTTCCAATCAGCTACAAACAACTGGCAGCTACCGGGGGCAACATGGGAGCCGCCAACGATCAATACCTGTTTTTCAGTATCTATCTCAATGCGGATTCCCTATCGACTCTGTATGCACTGGACAAACAAACCGGCCAAGAAAAATGGCACTATACCTTTCCCAAATACGGCGCAAACGCCCCTATCATTGCTAATGATATCGTTTATATCTATTCCGGATCAAAAGAATACCGTATTTACGCATTTGATATTCACAACGGAAATATCCTGTGGAAATCAGCCGTCATTGCCGACGGATTACCGATCATTGCCGATCATCGCCTCTATATTCCCTCCTATAGTGGGATCATTATCTATCAGCATCAGTCCACCGGTCTGGATGAAGACCATCGGCGGCTGTCACTCCCTGATTTTAAACTGTCGGCCTTCCCGAATCCGTTCAACCGGCAGGCCATGATCACCTATCAGCTGCTGCAGGCCACTCAAGTCTCACTCTCGGTTTACAACCTTTCCGGACAGATCGTCAGTCAACTGGTCAACCAGACTCAGGGTCCCGGACAGTACCGAATCCCCTGGTCAACCGCGGAACACTCTTCCGGCACCTATTTTTTTCGCCTGATCACCCCGGAGGGAAGTCAAACCGGCTCACTGACCAAGCTTAAATAATCCCGCATGATGAAAGCAAACCCGGAATCGCATGGATTGATGAAAGGCTATAGTCGGATCGATCCTGAATCATACCGTCCATGATACGAAATCTATGACAGAAACATGGCTCATGCCACCCGGTTCTTATAAGGGTTCATTCTGCCATTCATGATGGAACACCCGACGGCCGGCCCGGTTCGGGTATTCTGATGCGCAGGGCCACCAGCCAGGATAGAACTGCCAGCCCGGTCGCCCCATAGAATACCGATTGATAGCCGAAATGGAACCAGGCCAGTCCCCCCAGCACTGGAATCGTCATCGATACGACATGATCCATGGTAATCCCCAGCGCCAGGCTGGGTAGAATTTCACCGGGATGATCCGCAATTTTTTTCAGGTAGGTGGTACGGGCGATCCGCATGGC
>JAGOEH010000149.1 GCA_017997825.1 Candidatus Delongbacteria bacterium
CCTGGGGGATACCATCCGCCATATCGATTGGCTGGTATTCCTCCGAACCGATAAATACTATATCAAGGAATTTGAAGAAGAAACCAATCTCAAGGGCTATATCCTGCTGGATATCAGCAATTCAATGCGCTATTCCTCCGGCTCGGTCACCAAACTCGATTATGCCAAAACACTGGCCGCCGCCCTCAGCTATCTGATGATCAAACAACGGGATGCAGCCGGACTGGCTGCCTTCGATCAAGCCCTGAAATACTATATCCAACCCAAAAGCAAAATCTCACACCTGCAAAGCCTGCTGATCACCCTGGAACAATTGGAACCATCCCTGACCACCAATATCAGCCATGCCCTGCAGCAAATGGCGGAAAAAATCCAGCGACGGGGTTTGATTATTCTGATCTCCGACCTGTTCGATGAACCGGATCAGATCATCCAGGCCCTCAAACACTTCCGCTATCGCCATCATGAGGTCATCGTGTTTCATGTGCTCGATCCTAAAGAAATCCATCTCGACTTCAAGCAGGATATCGAATTCATCGATCTTGAAACGGATCAGCGCCTCATCACCCAACCCTTCCATATCCGAAAAGAATATGCCGAACTGATGCGGAACCAGATCGAATACTACCGCTTGAAATGCCAGCAGGATTCCATCGATTATCAGCTTTTCACCACCGATACCCCTTACCATCAGACCCTGCTCTATTATCTGGAAAAACGCCGTAAACTGGGATAAATTATGGGATTTCTAAATTATGCCATTTTGGCCGCTCTGAGCCTGGGCGCCATTCCCCTCCTGATTCATCTGCTCAATCGTCAGCGAAAGGTTCAAATACCCTTCAGCACCCTTCGATTTATCCGCCGGATCCATCAGAAAAAAGCCAAAAAACTGCAGCTCAAGAAAATTCTGTTGCTGATTATCCGAACCCTGATGGTGCTGTTGTTGGTGTTGGCTATCGCCAGGCCGTTGCTTCGCTCGGGCTTGCCCGGCACTTCCTCTGCCATCCGAGGGGGAAAAACCTACCTCGTCCTGATCGACAATTCGGCTTCCATGCTGGCTGTGACCCGGGAAGGCAAACTGCTGGAACAGGCGCTGGCGTATACCGGAAAGCTGGTGGGACGATTGGGTGAAGGCAATACCTTTATCATCGGATGGCTGGATAAAAATACCGGCCAACTGACTCTGGCCCGTTCCGGCAACCTCTTTCTGACCCGCAAAATCCTGGAACGCATTCCGGAAACCGAATACAGTCTGCTCTGGCCGGATCTGTTTCGTAGCCTGGAACAGCAGATCGAACCCCCGGCTATGCCGCTGATCGGAATGTTTGTCTTGAGCGATGGGCAGATGCTTAAGTACGACCCTGAACTAGCCCGCCCCTTTTTACAGAAATTTCCCCAGTGCCGGATTCAATTGGTCAATATTCTGGACCGATATCCATTCAACCTGACCATCGATACCCTCTATTTTCCCAATCCCCAGTTCATCGTCAATTCACGCACCCAGGTCCAGGCTGTGATTCACAATACCGGTGAAATTCCGGCCTCCGAAATCAATCTGGATCTGTATATCGATCATCAGCGGGTCGCTCAGAAAAGCATCTCGCTGGAAAAATCGGGGCGCCAGGTGGTCGATTTCAGCTTTACTCTCAAAAATACCGGCCTCCGTCAGGGATGGATCAAACTCCAGGATGACGACCTGCCGGAAGATAATCTCTATTATTTCACCTTCAGCGTTCCTGAAAGCCTGAAAATTCTGATGATCTCCGATACCGGAACCGCTAATTACCCCCTGGCCCGCGCCATTACCCCCATCGATACCGCTGTCCTCTTCAGCCTCGATACCTTTTCGGTGTTCAACCTGCCGTCCCTTGACTACAGCCGCTACGACGGTATTATCCTCAACCAGATCACCGCCTTTCCTTATTACTTGATGAGCAATATCCGCTCCTATTTGAGTCAACAGCACAATATCCTCTATCTGCTACCCATGGACGGTGATATGGGCCTGATCAACCGCAGTTTTTTTGATTTTCTGGGACTACCGGCTCAGCTCAACACCATGGAATCGGCCTATAATCGCGCCCTGCATGCGGGCGGATCCGCCGCCGACAGCCGACTCCCCTTTTATACCCTTCAGACCAATCCGGCCTCGGAGCTGATGGCTGATCTGAGCGATCCGGATTACTGGAAAAATACCCGGGTCCTATCCCGTTATGAGTTCATCACCCGACAATCGGAAGGTCTCAGCCTTCCCCTCAGCTTTTCCGATAACAAACCGGCCCTGATGGTAATCCCCAATCCTTCAGGCGGTAAGGTCATGGTCTCGGCCTTTCCGCTGGAAGATACCTATACCGATCTGGTCTATCACCCCATCTTTGTTCCCTATGTCCAGAAAATCCTGACCTTCCTGGTCAGCCGTGAACAGGAATTCCAGTCCCGGCAGTTTTGGAGCCATCAGGCCATTCCGGCTTCGGTGTTCGATGATCTGGACCTCCAGACCGCTACCCTGAAACGGAATAATAGCGAACTGGGGCGGCCCGATAATACCGACCGATTCTATGAACCCGGGAATTATTGGGCCGAGGACAATCAGCATCCCCCCGTCGCTTTTTCCGTTAACCTGCCCTCCGAAGAATCGGAATTCTATCCGGAAGGCCCCCGATCCGATTCATGCTTGAATGTTCAACATCTGAACGACGATATCGGATTGAATGCCCTGGTGGATCACCTGCTATCAGGCATGGAAATTGCTTATTATCTTTTGATTTTGGTCGCTTTACTGTTTATTTGGGAAAGTTATTTAGCAAGGGAGTAAATTATGTACGAACTGGATCAGGAATTATCGTTATATAAACAAAAAATTCAGGACCTGCGGAGGTATCTTTGACATCGATCAGTTGAAACTCCACCTGCAGACCCTGGAAACCAAAATGGGCGATAATGATTTCTGGAATGATCGTCAGGCCGCCCAAAGCGTCATCCAGGAGATGAAACAGGGCAAGATGATCCTGGAAAGCTATCGCAAGGCCGACCAGAACCTGACTCATATCGAGGAAATGGCGGAACTGCTCGAGCAGGAATCGGAAGAAGAAATGCTGAATGAACTGCTGAGCGATTTCAGTAAAGTGAAACAGGAAATCGACCAGTTGGAAATCAAGAGCCTGCTCAGTCATCCCCTGGACAGCAAGAATGCCATCTTGTCCATTCATCCGGGATCCGGCGGGACCGAGTCGCAGGACTGGGCCCAGTTGCTGATGCGGATGTATATGCGCTGGATGGAGGATCACGGCTACCAGGCCAAAACCCTGGACCTTCAACCCGGTGAAGAAGCCGGCATCAAAAGCGTCACCATCGAGGTCACCGGAGACTATGCTTACGGATATTTGAAATCGGAAACCGGCGTGCACCGTCTGGTTCGAATCTCTCCCTTCGATGCCAATAAACGCCGTCATACCTCCTTTACCTCGGTTTCAGTCATTCCGGAAATGGATGAAGAGATCGAGATCGATATCAAGGAAAATGATCTGCGGATCGATACCTACCGCGCCAGCGGGGCCGGCGGCCAGCACGTCAACCGTACCGATTCGGCCGTCCGCCTGACCCATCTCTCGACCGGTATCGTCGTCCAATGCCAGTCGGAACGCTCCCAGCACCAGAATAAAGAAAATGCCATGAAAATCCTGAAGGCCAGAATCTATCAACTGCGCCTGGAACAGGAAGAACAGAAGAAGCTCGACCTGGCCGGAGAGAAAAAAGAGATCTCCTGGGGAAACCAGATCCGATCCTATGTCTTCATGCCCTATACCCTGGTCAAAGATCACCGGACCGGAGCCGAAACCGGCAATGTCCAGGCCGTGATGGACGGCGAAATCGACCTGTTCATCGAACGCTATCTGAAGATGCCTAAAGAAAGCGGTTGACTTTAAAGCCAAAAAGAGTATATTAGAGCCAGTTCGGGGCGTAGCGCAGCCCGGTTAGCGCATCTGCCTTGGGAGCAGAGGGTCGCTGGTTCGAATCCAGTCGCCCCGATCCATTATTTATCATTAAGCCTGTCGGCACCTGATCCTTGTCGGCAGGCTTTTTTCATTCATCGACATCTCATCCCAAACCCATCCGTGTTGTGTCATGAACCGTTGTCGGCTCCTCAAATCCGGAACCGAAACGGATTACCCTTTCCATCAAATGAAACCTGCCGGTATCAACTGGTTGGGAGTGTAATTCTATATTTTGCGATTTTGGGGCTTGACTTTTGCAAAATAAGTTCTATACTTTTAAATATTCAGATTAAAACACAGATTCGTATGGAATATGGCCTATGCGATTTATTAACCACGGAGGTTTGTGATGAGGGGAAAAACGAGACTGAATGGGCTGGCGTTAATCCTATTCCTGGTGATGCTGCTGGGATGTTTCTGCAGCCGTGACGGAGAGGGTAAGGGGAATCCTGAACTGGAGCCCGGATGGGACTCCATTGATTTTGGGGTCAAGATACCTTACACAACGTTGACCATACGCAATTCGGGCGACGGCTTGCTGACATGGAAACTGAGCGAATATGCCGATTGGCTGGAAGTTGTTCCCGACTCCGGGGCCATCCGGAATGATCAATTTGCCTACATTCGGTTGAATGCTGACCGAAAGGGTCTGGAGGTCGGCCGGCATGTCACCCGGATTTATTTCCGGTATGGACAGGGTAAGGTAAAAACGATTCCGGTCCAGTTGGACTTCGATCCGCTCGAGATCGAGATGGCCGAGGTGGAAGGGGGAACCTTTGTTATGGGTAAAACCTGGCCGGGAGGCGAGTATTATAACGGGGATCTCCCGCACAACGTCACACTGCGCGGTTATCTGCTCGGAAAATTCGAGATCACTCAACAACAATGGCACGCGGTAGCATACTATCACCCCGCCATGCCATTCCAAGGAGACGATCTGCCGGCCATGATTTCCGAGTGGAAACTGGTGGCGGATTACTGCAACTGCCTCAGTATCCGTAATGGATTGACCCCCTACTATAGCATCGGCAATGACTATGTTCGCTGCAACGCCAACGCCGACGGATATCGGCTCCCGACCGAAGCCGAATGGGAATACGCGGCCCGGGGCGGAAAACTCAGCCGGGGATACCATTACAGCGGTGGAGATGATCCCGGCCAGGTAGCCTGGTATAGTGCCAATTCCGATGGTAAACCCCATCCGGTGGGAACCAAACTCCCTAATGAACTCGGAATATTTGATATGAGCGGGAATGTCAATGAGTGGTGCCATGATTGGTACCAGTCCTTTACATTCGACCCTCAGCAGGACCCGGTCGGCCCCTCGCTCGGTAAGTACCGGATCGTCCGTGGTGGAGGCTGGGAGGCTGATTCAGGCAGGTTTTTTGTCCACCACCGCGGTATTTTATTTACCTATCACGAAAAAGATAAATGCGGATTCCGGGTGGCCAGGAACCTGCCGGAATAATCCGGTTTTATCGAGCCCTGAAATCAGACTGGATTTAAAAACACAAGTGGGGCGTAATGTCATGGCCCTGCCCCTGTCTCCACGCTCCACCATCATGGCTGAAATGATTCTTTTTATACTCAACTCAAAATAGTTGACATTTATTTTCTTTTGATTATCCTGATAAGTGAAGACCAATCTCCACCACCAAATCAGGAGACCGATTATGGCATCACCACCCGATAAAAACTCCCAATCCGGAAGCTCTATCCCTTCTACCCGGCCGGAGAATCAACCCGATTCCTCTTGCCAATCCCCTTTGTCCGAAACGGACCGGCATCCGGCTGCCCGGTATGATCCGAATCCGGACGCTCTCATTCGTCAGTTGTCGGCCGAACTGGAGGAACGCCGAAAGGAACTGCAGTGCCATAATCGGATTTCGGTCGTACTGGATAATCATGCCTTACTGCCGGATGTGGTTTATCAGGCCATCGTTGACCTGATTCCCTCCGCCTTCCAATTTCCCGACCAAACCTCGGCTTCATTAACCATTGGCGGTCGGGACTATCACAGCCGCGGATATTCTGCCGCCGATCCGGCCGATGAGTGCTTTGAATCGGCTCTGATCAGCAACGATGCCGTAATCGGGATGCTGAACGTCTGTTGCCGCCTTGAACGGAATCAGGATCATGACAGTCGGTTTCTTCCGGAAGAAAAGGAGCTTTTGTATATTATAACCCAACGGATTACAAGCTATTATGAAACGATAAAGACCGAAGACAAAATCAAGCGACAGAATGAGCGTCTTAACGCTATTATCAGCGGAATACCGGATCTGATTTTTGTGATCGATCGGGAGGGGATTATCCGGGAGTATTATATCAGTGATATTCGGAAAGCGGCCGTGCCGCCTGACCGGATTGTCGACACCAGTATCCGATCCCTGTTTGACCGGGAAACCGCCGAGATGCATATCCGGAATTTTCAGACCTGTCTGGAGCGCCGGCAGATGATCTCCTTCGAGTATTCCATGCCGATAGAGCAACAGGAAAGGTTTTATGAAGCCCGTGTTGTTCCATTGGATAACGATCAGGTGCTGGCCTTTGTCCGGGATGTCAGTGAACAGAAACAGGCCGAATGCCGGAACGAGGAGAGCCGAACCCGGGCACGCCTTCAACAGCAAGCCTTGGCTGAATTGGTTCTGGATGATGCTATCGTTTCCGCCCGGATGCCGGAATCCCTTCAGCGAATCACCGAGATCTCCACCCATACCCTGGATGTCAGTCTGGCCGGAATCTGGGAGCTTTCACCCGATGAAACCTCGCTATTCTGTCTTTCTCAGTATGATGCGGTCAACCGGATACATACCCGGGGAGCTGTATTACCGCGGCGAAAAATTCCCCATTATTTTGAAGCACTATTGGCAGACCGACGGATCGATGCCGAGGATGCCCGCCGGGATCCCCGAACCCGTGAGCTGGTCAACGAGTATCTTGAGCCTAACGGGATCACATCATTGATGGATTCCGGAATCGTGGTCGACGGTAAACTGGTCGGCATCATCTGCCTGGAACATACCGGATCACCCCGGACCTGGAATCCGGATGAAAAGGCCTTTGCCGGCACCCTGGCTTCCATCGTTGGCCAAACCTTTGCCGCCGTTCGACGCATCCAGGCGGAATCCATCCTCAAAGCCAGCGAAGAACGTTATCGCAGGATCGTCGAAACCACCCGGGAAGGGGTCTGGCTGTTGGACAGCCGGAGTATCACCACCTTTGTCAATAGCCGAATGGCAGCCATGCTGGGCTGTTCGCCCGCAGAAATGCTGGGATGCTCGTTCTATGATTTTGTTAGCCCGGAAGAGATGCAGAATGCAACCCGGCCTTTTCCGCTGCAACGCAGAGGAATCGTCCAGGATTGCGAACTCAAACTGCATGGCCGCGACGACAAGGAACTCCTGGTTATCATTAACTCCACCCCGATCATCGATGATAAGGGCCATTTTACCGGAACCTTGAATATGGTGGCCGATATTTCCGACCGACAGCGAGCCGAAGACGAGCGAATCGCCCGCCAAGCCGCCGAAGAAGCCAGCCGGACCAAGAGCGCTTTCCTCTCCAATATGAGCCATGAAATCCGTACCCCCCTGAATGCCATTATCGGCTATGCCCAGATTCTGGAACATGACAGCGGTCTGTCGCCCAAACAGATCGATCAGGTCCGCA
>JAGOEH010000150.1 GCA_017997825.1 Candidatus Delongbacteria bacterium
GTTCTTTGGCGGAACAATACCCCAGACCGATTCATTGTAGGCCTCATCAAAATGGGTATCCCATTCCGCCGCGTTGCCTTCGGCCCGAGAAAAGGTATAGCTCAGTTTCCCGGTAAAAAAGCGGCCGTAGCGCTGTTCCAGGTTCAGCTCGATGCCTTTGGAATTACCGTAATCGGCATTATAAACCCGGGTATAGTTATAGGGAACGATCACCATATGTTTGGTGGCTACCAGATCATAGAAATCCTTGTAATAGGCGACCACACCCAGCGCCAGCTCGTTGGTCAGAGCAATATTGAATCCCACCTCATAATTGATGGTCTTCTGGGGATCCAGATTGCCGTTACCGATGATCATATCCCACAGATTGCCCATTCCCAAAGTATGGCTGGCTGTGGCATCCCCCTTTTTATAGTTGTGCATCCGATAGTATTTTTCCCATTCCGGAAACTGATAGAAGACACCATACGAGAAGCGGAGCACGGCCTTATCGGTCACCGGGAAGGAAAAGGCCAGCCGGGGAGAAACAAACCCTTTGCCCTTGGCCTTGGCCCAGACCGAGGTATTTTTCACATCCGGGAAATAGTATCCTTTGCTGTCCCGATACTCATAACGAACACCCAGGTTGACGATCAGATCCTGGTACTCAATTTTGTCCTGGATGTAAGCGGCGAAATCGATCGGTTCATATTCATAATCACAGTAGGCGCTATGGTACTTGATGGAATCGATCGATTTGTTTTCCGGCATTCCCAGATCAAAGGCTCCGCCGACATAGCGTTCACTCATTTTGTACTGGATATACTCGACCCCGAGTTTAACCAGATTATACTTTTGGATCTGGGAGGTATAATCGAACTTGGCAGCCATCTTGTCGATCTTGATCTGGTTCCAGTCGTTTTGGGCATGATACAGGGTATCATAAACCCAGGCTCCCTGGTCATTTTCTGTTGAATCGATCTTCCAGGCATAGTATTCGTAACTGGAATTCCAGGCCGGGAAATTATCCAGGGATGAATTGATAAAATAGGGTGAATCGGCGAATTGGGAGTAGTCATTCGGATCCTTGAATTTGAAATAGAAAAGCTGATCGTCCTTCAGACTGCTGACTTTCAGTTCGTAAAAGGTAGACGGGGAAAGGGTATGGACCAGGTCCAGATAGACCAGATCCCGTGTCAGGTCCCAATGTCCGGTATAATCTTTGTGAACAGGTTTATAGTTTATATCGAACGGTTTCGCTTCATTCCGCTGACCGACATAGGCTACATTCAGCTTGACGGATTTCAGCAGGTTGAAGGTCAGTTTGCCGTTGAAGCGGCTGTCGTTGTCGAACAGACCGAAATCAAATTTACGTTTGGTGACCGGGTTGGTGCAGACGTTGCGATAGGTATCGGTATTAAGGAAATCGTAGGTAAGGGCGAAGGCGATCTTTTTGGTGAAGGGAATCGGCCCGCTCAGATTAAATTTGCCGTTATATTCGTTCCAGATGTGTTGGCTGGCGTCGCCGAATTTATCGGTATCGAAGCTGGCCTTACCGTGGTATTCCTCGGAGCCTTCCTTGGTGACGATATTGATCACGCCGGACATGGCCTTGCCGTATTCGGCGTTGAAACCGCCGGTCATGGTGCTCATAGTGGAAACGGCATCGGTGGAAATATCCATGGACTGGCCGCCGTTATAGGTATCGGTGACGTCGATACCGTCGATCAGATAGACTTCCTGGGCTTCCCGTCCGCCGCGTAGATGCAGTCCGGTAGGACTGCTGATAGCCCCGGTATTGGTCAGCATGACCTGCTGGATGCTGGTGACGGGCATGACCCCGATCTGATCGGAATTATTGACGGTCTGAGAGGCGGTGATATCCTTGCGGATCAGTTCTTTTTCCGCCACCACCGTGATGGTTTTGGACACATTGAGGGTGGTTTCGTCCAGCTCCATATTCAGCCGGGTGGTTAAATCGGGATTGATGTTGACTTTTTGGATTTGGACCGTATTGTAACCCATCATACGGAATTCGACCGTATAGATACCGGCGGGGATATTCAGAATATAGTATTCTCCGTTGGCATCGGTTGCAGTACCCAGCGGCTGGTCCATCCCGCCGGCCTGTTCTTCGCTCCATCGCATCGTAATCACGACATTGGCACCAGGCAATTTTTCACCTGAATTCTTGTCAAGTACCCGACCGACCAATTTGCCGGTGGTACCTGCCCAAAGCCATCCATTCAGGCAGAAAAGCGCGGCCAATAAAAAACCAATTAACAGACCCATACGCTTCATAAAGGATGCTCCTTTGCAAGTGTGTTAAAATCTTTTTCCCCCAGATCAAGATTCTAAACTTTCTTCGTACCCTACCTTTCTACTTGCTATTTCCCTTATGAGTATCCGCCTGTATAATTGACTCTTGGTGAGTCATAACGATTTCCCCATTTACTATTTAACTAAAAAAAAGACATTTGTCCATATATTTTTTAAAAAAACAATTTTTCCATTTTTTTTCTGTTGCCCCTTAACTGACTTTTAACCGATTCTTTATTGCAAGTTAATTATCTTTCGGTAAGTTATGTTGTATTGAATCGAGTAAGCTCTCCACCCCTATCCAAGGAGGATCATTGATGCTCTCCCAAATATGGCAGGACAAGATCAGTCAGATCGATTATGCATTTCAACCGATCGTCAACATCCATACCGGGATAACATTCGGGTTTGAGGCATTACTCCGTGATTATCAAAAAGCCGGGCATTCATCAATTCAGGACTTTTTTGATTCCGCCTACCGGGAAAAAACGCTCTATCAGGTCGATTTGAAACTTAGGGAAAAAGTGGTCGACAAATTCATGCAACTCCCTTTTTATCAAGGGAGTAAACTCTTCTACAATCTGGACAATCGGGTACTTTTGCTGCCGGATTATTCGCCGGGAAATACCTGTAAAATGCTGGAAAAAAAGAAACTGCATCAGAGCTCGATCTGTTTTGAAATTTCAGAAAAACATGAATTGGTATCATTCATCGAATCTAAAAGTATATTCAATCTGTATAAACAACAAACGTACAAAATTGCAATCGATGATTTCGGTTCCGGATTCTCCGGCCTCCAATTACTTTACCATTCGGCTCCGGACTATGTCAAGATTGATCGTTTTTTTATTGATGGCATCAACTGTGATTCCAGAAAAAAATTATTTGTATCCTCGATCATCAATCTAGCCCATATTTTAGGCATTGAGGTCATTGCCGAGGGAGTCGAAACAGAAGCGGAATTCTATGCCTGCAGTGAAATCGGAGCCGACTATATCCAGGGGTATTTGATTCAATGCCCGACCCAGGATATCACACAAATCCGGAGCGTCTATCCGGAGATTCCCGAGTTGAACAAAAAAAACCGACGCGACAAACAGTCCGATCACCATTTTATTTCCAACCAGTTGGATCCGATAGAACCGATCTGCATACCGGATCATGACATGCGGCATCTGTTCGACACTTTCCGCCGCAACAAAAATCGAACCTTCATCCCGATAGTCAACCAACAGAATGAACCTTTAGGAATCATCAATGAAAAGGATTTAAAGGAATTTGTGTATTCACCTTATGGAAAAGAACTGCTGATCAACAAATCATCCGAAAAAAAGCTGATGGATTTTATCACCCGGATACCGGTTTCGGAAATCACCAACCGAATCGAGCGAGTTCTCAAATCATTTTCAATGAATGAAAACGGAGAGGGTGTCCTGATCACATATAACGGTAAATATAAGGGGTTTTTGAGCGCCAAAGCCCTACTGAACGCCATCAATGAAAAAAACCTGTCGTCAGCCAGAGACCAGAATCCGCTGTCCAAACTTCCCGGCAATCATCTGATCAACGAGTATATCTGTCAGGTGATGGAAAATGATCATCAATCGAAATGCTTTATCTATTTTGATTTTAACCATTTCAAGCCATTCAACGATTACTATGGATTCAGGCTTGGGGATCGGGCTATTCTCATTTTTGCCGATATTCTCAGACAGTATTCCATTTCTCATCATTTATTCATCGGCCACATAGGAGGCGATGACTTTTTTGGAGCCGCTCAGTATTCCGATCTGGACATTGAGGATTGGCTGGAGCTGACCCGGGACATCATCCGGCAGTTCTCAGAGGCCGTAATCGGACTCTACCCGAATGAGGAGCGTCGACAGGGATATATTGAATGTGTAGACCGGGATGGGGTGATGAGAAAATTTCCACTATTATCGGTTTGTGCCGCTCTGCTTTTTATCCATCAAGAGCCCGTATCACCGGAACATAAACCGAATGAATCCCATCATCGATATTGGCAACTTGACAGGATCGGGCAGATCATTGCTGAACTAAAGAAAAAAGCAAAAACGTCTGAATCCAAAATAGCCTATCAGTGTATCGATTCAAAATATTCACCGATTTTGCAGGTTCAAGCCTTAGGAAGCCTGAACTGAAAGGTACTGCCTTCTTGCAGGCAGCTTTGAACTTCCATTTTGCTCCCGCTGAGTTGAAGAAGATCCTGGCATAAAACCAAGCCTAGGCCTGAACCCTTCTCCCCTTCGGTACCCATCAGGGTAAACTTATGATCGATCCGAAAGAGGTTGGCTATATCCTGTTCCAGCATTCCGACCCCGGTATCGATCACTTTAACTATAACCTGGTCGCCGACCAGTTCGGCATCCAGGGTGATTTTTCCCCGACGGGGGGTAAACTTGATGGAATTACTGACCAGATTCCGGAGCACCAGTTGCAGGATATCTTTATCGGCCGAGACGTAAAGGTTTGGGCTGAATTTATTCTCGATCACGATATTTTTTTCCATGGCGATACAGCCCAGGAGGTTGATAATGGAGCGGCCGGCGGCATGTAGATCGATTTTTTCGGGTTTAATGCTGATGGAGCGGATCTGGATGGATGACCAGCGCAACAGATTTTCCAGCAGGCTCTGCATCCGCATTACCGCCTCGTGGAAATGGCGGGAATAGGTTTCGACCTGGCTTAAGGAGAGGCGGTTGAGGTTTTCGGATAGGGTTTTGGACAATCCGATCAAGCCGGTCAGAGGCCCCCGTAAATCGTGGGCCAAAATCGAAAAAAAGCGGTCTTTGGTAGCATTCATCATCAACAGTTTTTTTTCCGACTCGATCAGTTTTTCTTCGGCCTGTTTTTGGGCGGTAATATCCCGGAAAACACTCAACAGCATTCCCTGGCTCTCCTGGATGTAAGAATTGGATAGTTCGAACCATTTATGTTTTCCGTTCCACAGGATCATTTCACGGATGATTTGAGATTCGATCTGGCCCTGTTTCATTCGGGTCACGGCGCTGTCGAGAACATGTCCCTGAGACTTGCGGTCATAGATTACCGAAAAGGGCTGCCCGATCAATTCATCCCGGGTCTTTTCCATCAGGCGGCAAAAAGCGCTATTCACCTGTACAATAATACCGTGCTGGTCGATCAGCCGCATACCGTCAAAGGCATTCTCCCAAACCAGACGAAAGGTATTATCGGAATCAAAAGCGGCGGTAATACCGATTGAAGTTTCAGCCATTCGTTTTTCCTCATTCCGTTTTATCATTGCATCATCAAACACTATAATAAACCAACAATTGGTAGGTCATTATTCAACATAATACAATCCGCCGGATTTGTCAAATTGTGAATTAAGGGTGGCTGTTCCGGAGGTATTGATAAATTTTTTCCGACAGGGCTTTCAATAGTGGTCGCGCATCATCCTCGGGTATCGGCAGAAAACAGGCGACGATATAGCGGATATTTCCGTCATCCACCAGTCCCACGTCGTGGGTCCATTCGGCATACCAGCCGGTTTTGTGATAAAACACGGCGTTATGGGGCAACCCCGGGGATAATTTGGTATTATCCAGTTGATGGGTTAGGTAAGCCGCCATTTTCAGGCTGACCCACTTCGAGAAAAGCTGATGGGTATCGATCCGATAGATGAAATCGGCGGCGTGGAGGGCGCAGGTTTCGGTGGATCGGACGGTATCGTAACCCGGATCTTCGAATTTCCGTTTCAGGAATTTGCGGGTTACCTCGCTGCCGTACCAGCCATAGCGGTGCATCATTTGATTGATATAAGGCCGACCGGCCAGATCGATCACGGCATTGGCGGCGCTGTTGTCGCTGCGGGTCAGCATCAGATCCAGCAGATAATGGATGGTAACCGTATCGCCTTCCACCAGCAGCGGCCGGCAGTCACTATCCACCTCTTTGGAGCGGTCCACCACATTCGGGGCGCTCATCCGATAGGTCTGATCCAGCCGGTAATGTCCCTGTTCGATCCGTTCCAACAGAGCGGCACCGGCATACATCTTATAGACACTGGCCGGATAAATGAAATTATCGGCACGATATCCGCCGAAACCCGGCCCATTGTCGTTCAGGTCGATGACGGCCAGCGAGATATGCTCCCAACCATCTTCCGTTTTGAAACTGTCCGCCAGGCCTAATTCCGTCACGATCTCAGCCAAACGGCGATCCAATTCACGATCGGATTTATAATAATCGGGAATCGTGAGCGGTTCGGCCTGATGCCGGCCGACCAATCCTCCCGCCAATAGAATCAAAGCGATCATTATCAACCTCATGCCGACTCCTTTCATATTCCGGTCATGACGAACCGTCTGAATGATTTCATTTGCACCCAATCCCTCTGAATCCGATATACTCCGGGTAAACTCCGGATCCTCCCTAATGCTATTTTAATCTGATGCGTTCAAAAAATCAATACTTATTTTCAAAATAATGATATCGGAATAACCGAATACGTTTAGATCATCAACTTCTTAAGATTTTTCTCCCCGGTCCGGCTGAGCGGCAAAATCGTTCCGTCCTTCAAGCGGACCTGATATCGGCCCTCTCTCGGATCGGTGATTTCGACCATGGCATCCAGATTGATGATCGAGGAGCGATGAATCCGGACAAATCGGGCCGGGTCCAGGCGTTCCTCCAGAAACTGAAGGGTGTGGGAGATCAGATGGGTTTCCTTTTCGAGATGGAGCTGGACATAATCATCCATGGCTTCGATCCAATAGATTTCAGCGGTATTGACAAACAGAATTTTGCGGGGGGTTTTGACCAGGATCCGCTGGAGGTAGACGGGAGCAGCCGGAAGATGTTGAATCAGATGGTCGATCAGACGTCGATTGGATTGGTCGTGTTCCAGATCCAGAACCCGTTTGACGGCGGTCCGGAATCGGACGACGTCGTAAGGTTTCAGCAGATAATCCAGGGCATTCACTTCAAAGGCCCGGATGGCGTAATGATCATAGGCGGTAGAAAAAACGACCCGGGGCCGATCGGCCGGATCGAGTTGCTGTAGGAGTTCAAACCCGTTCATTTCAGGCATTTGGATATCCAGAAAAATCAGATCGGGATGAAGGCTCCGAATCATTTCAAAGGCTTCATACCCGTCCCGGCATTCGCCGATAATCTCCAGCTCCGGACATGAAGCGGCCAATTCCCGGATCAGGTCTCGGGCTGGTTTTTCGTCATCGATGATCAGCGTCCGGATCCGAAGCGGAATCATAGCGTACTCTCCGGAGGGTTTATCGGGATCTCCAGCCAAACGGTGAAGGTATCGGGCCGGGAGAGATCCAGTTCGAAGCGGTACTGATTGCCATA
>JAGOEH010000151.1 GCA_017997825.1 Candidatus Delongbacteria bacterium
GTTCTATAATGTGTTGAAAGGCGAGATGTCGATTGTCGGCCCCCGCCCCGAACGTCCGTTTTTTGTTGAAAAATTCAAAAAACAGATTCCCCTGTATGCCAATCGATTGAAAGTCAAACCCGGACTGACCGGCTATGCCCAGGTCAAACATAAATATGACACCTCTCTGGAGGACGTCAAGGAAAAACTAAAATATGATCTTTTTTATATTGAAAATATTTCCATGCGGCTGGATCTGAAAATTATGTTCAGAACCATCTTTGTCGTACTGTTCCCGGGTGATAAAGCCCATTGAGATAAGTCATAAGTGATGGTAATCAAGGAGTATAAATTCGATGAATGATTTTAATCTGATCGTGATGGGATTGTTCCCCGGGTTGAGTATCCTGGTGCTTGGACTGGCCGGCTGGATGGTTTACCAGCAGTATCGGAGTTCCACGTTTTCCGGCCCGGCGCAATGGCGACGGTATTTACTGCTGCTACGGTGGTCGGCCTGGCTGTTGCTGGGACTTCTATTGTTTCAGCCGATTATTCAGTTTTCGAAAAAATATCATGAGAAACCAATCGATTATCTGGTGCTGGACAATTCCCTGAGCCTTTCTCTGAACCGGGGATTCTCAAAATCGGATCTGAATGAGGCCATTCGGAAATGGTTGGGGGATTACGCTACGCTGGATCATGAGAAACACTTACTGTTGTTCGGCGATCAGATTAAACCGGTTGAATTCTGGTCCGATTTCAATCAGGCGGATTACCAAGCCAAAACTACCCGCCTGGTTCCCGTACTCGAGTATATCATGCAGCACTATCCGGATCAGAATATCAACAATCTGATCCTCTTCAGCGATGGGTATCTGCAGGATCAATCCCAGGCAGCCCAAATGCTGCCTGATCTGCCGTTCCGAACCGTTCTGGTTGGAATCGGCGATACGGTAGGCAATCCTGATCTGAAAATCAGCTATGTTACTCACGATCCGATAGCCTATCTGGGGGAAGAGACCAAAATCAGCGTCACAATCGGGTCTATCGCTACCGGAACCATCCCCGTCCGGCTCCAGATCAATGAAGAACAAACCGGAAAACCATTGGCTGAACAGACCCTGAATCTGCCGGAATCGGGCCGTCAGATCGAGATACCCTTTACCATTCGGCCGAATAAGCTGGGCAAACACTTTTATACGGCTCATATCCGATCCTCACTGCCGGAAGTCATTACCCAAAACAACCAATTCAGCTTTATGGTCAATGTCCTGAAAAGCAAACTCCGGATTCTGACCGTATGGGGAATACCGGATTACGATTACAAGTTTCTCCATCTGGCATTGACCTCAGAGCGTAACTTTCTGCCCGAATTCTGGGTACTTTCCCATCCGGATGCCCGGTCGGGCGTGGAACGGGCCTTTCAAACCCTGGAAAACTATGATTTGATCATCCTGGGGCACCTGCAGGCTGCCGATCTGAATGCCTCCCAATGGAACAGACTGGCCGGAGCTATGAAAGACCGCCATCAGCCGCTGGTCATTTTCAGCGGTACCGGCACCCGGAGCATCTCGAGTTGGAGCTCCACCGCCTTAGAATCCCTTGTTGCCCGGCTTAAACCACTGGTCATCAGCGATCAGTATCGAGCACCTCTCCAATGGATCCCCGACCCGGTTCAATCGGTGAATACCTTTTTGGATGTAAAAGGAACAACCCATGATAATCTGAAGTACTGGAGTTCGATGGCTCCATTGAATCAGGCTGTTTTACTGCGGGATAATCCGGCCGGAGTTCAGGTCTTGGCTTCACTGGGATCGATGGATCAAAATGAAGGCAGCCGGTTTCCCGGCGTATGGCTGGACCGCCGGCAGTGGCATAAGGCCCTGGTTTTTGCTGCCACTCCGATCTGGAGACATGATTTCGCTTCACTGGAGTCTTTTGACGGGGATCGATCCGCCCGACAGGTCTGGATCGATATGGTGAAGTTTATGGTATTTCTGGAAGACCAGAACCAGTTGATGATCAATCCGATTCGAGCTGTTTTCCAGGATGGCGATGAGGTAATTTTTGAGGGAAAAGCCTGGGGGTATTCCGATGAGTCCGGCCGTCAGGATCGGTATGAGTTGATTATTGCCGACAGTTCGGCTCACGAAATCCAAAGCCTGAAATTTTCCGAATCGGAATCGTCCGGCCGTCTTTCGGCCACCGCCGGCCGCCTTCGGCCGGGCCGGTATTCCTATCAGATCACCCAGTACCGGGAAGATCAACCCATCAATCAGAAAAAGGATGCATTTATTGTAACCGACTATAACTCCGAATCGGCTCAGGTCGGCCAGAATCTCCATTTTCTTAGAGAAATGGATCATCATTCCATGATCCATTATGTCAACCTGAATGACAGCTCCCGATTGATCCTTGATTCACTCTCCCATCATCCCCGGGATATGGGAGTGAAAAAAGAGATCTCAATCTGGGATAATATCTGGATTCTGCTGGTCATGATTATGATCTGGGGATGCGAGTGGTTCATCCGTCAGCGGAATCTGATGCTGTGACCCGGAATCCGCGAATCAGATATCCAGATCCCTTAAAAAGAGCGATGAAAGACTGTTCAAGCAATTCTGGACCGTCCGGTAACTCAGATCATAGATGGCCGCATTGATTTCATCCGAACTGGTATACTTGTCCAGCGTCCGGCTCTCTTCTTCCTGAACCTCACGGGACGCGATCACCCGTCCATTTTTATCATACACCACCACTTCCATCTCGGCCGACATCTCAATCTTGCGATCCCCTTCGTCGTTGAAGAATTCGGTTTTCAGGATCGATTGAATGACCAGTTCAATCCGGCAATCGGTGGAATCATGATGAGCTGAATCGCTATGGATTACGGTAAAATCTGATTTCTGGATCAGCTTGTTCAGAAAATACTGGTGCAGATCCTGCTGGTCATCCTGATAGAAATAGTTGTCACCGTTGGTGACGGCATACAAGAAGGCACTTCGATAAAGGTCATAATCAAAATCGGAGTGATGTCGGTAGACGATCTCGCTGCAGTTTCCGATCAGCACTATGACGAGACAGATCGATGTCAGGATAAGGGATTTGATTCTCATTGGAATACCCATCCAATCCCGATGGTATTGACCAGTTTCATGTCCAGATCCTCACTTTTAAAAATCGGGTATTTAAGACGATAAAAGAGCTTGAGTCCGGCCGGCAAACGGTATTCGGCGGTGATGAAAAGCGGCATCTGATGATACTTCAATGAATTGTCGATATGGACAACATGATCGAAGGCATATCCGGTCCCGGTTTTGACACAGAAATCGGGACGAGGGGAGAACCTGAAAAAGAGCTCGCTATTGAGATAATAGCCCAGCCAGTGTTTGTCCTCGAATCCCTGAATATCCCGGCGGGTATACATCAATCCCATGTCGAAATAGAAACCGAACCACTCGGATGCGATATCGAATTGGGGTGCGACATAGACCTTATCCTGGATCATCGGTACGGTCAGACCGATGCCGAACTGAGCCGCTACCAGGGGGGGAAGGGTAGGGAAGAGAGTCAGGAGAGAAATTAGAAACCATCGCTTGATCATGATCGAGCTGCCTTTGGATTAAGATTGAAGGTGGAATATGGGCAAAAGAAAGCGGAGACCGTAAGATCTCCGCTTCAGAATATGGACTTCCGGGATCAACCGGAAAAAAGGTTATGATCAGAGGGCAGGCATAAAGGAGAAGAGCAGCATGATGTCGGGAGCGCCATCATCCAGTCCCAGTCCGAGAGCCCCGCGCAGCTGATGGCCGCTGGCCAGTTTGTGGGCCATTCCGGCCGACAGCAGGGTGTATTCGATTTTGTCGTCGAAGATCAATTCGCCGATAAAGGCGGTTTTGGGCTGGAAGGCATAAATGAATCCGGCATTCAGTCCCAGACCGGCTTCATGCTCGGTTTCTTTTTTCCCACTATTGAAATTGAATGATTCAATTTCATAGAATTTGATACCTAAGCCGCCGGTAATAGCCATCCGGCTGTCCAGGTTATGCCGGATCAACCCGCCGAATCCGAAGTTCAATTCACCTTCACCGATATCTTCCGATCCGATCGGGAGAGAGATATACGCGGTCCCGGAAATGGTGGTCGGGCCGGTTTTCATTAACCGATAAGTACCGATGACGACCGGATCGAGTAATCCCGATTCTCCGTCGCCTTTGTCGGGCGACCAGCCGGCGAATCCCACCTTGCCGCCGATATTCAATTTTTCATTAATGGGATAGATCCCCCGGGCGATAATGCCGAATGATGTAAATGCATCAAAGGAACAATAATCCACCGTCCCGTCCATAATAAAAGATTTGGGGTGATAGGCATCAAAGATGAAATTCTGGATTAGGGTGAACGTAGCCTGGGATTCGGCAGTGCTCTTGGGGGTGACGGCTTTTTTTGTGGTGACGGTTTTCTTGGTTGTAGTTGTCCGCTTGGTCTTGGTGGTCGCCTTGGTCGGCTGGGCCAAAACCGAGGCTGCACTCAGCCCGATCAAAACCATCATGACCAGGATCAGATTCCGACGTAGAGCCGATCTTGATTTCATACGGCATTCCTCCCGTTTTAGGTTATCATCGCGTTATCAGATAGATAATATAACTAAAACCGGATAAATGTCAAGATTATTCTGGTTTATCAGGATTGATTTCTTCGGGTCGGGGATGATGGGGACGCATTTCATTGAGAATCTCTCGGATGCGTTCGGCAAAGGTGGCTTCAAAGATTATGAATTGAAGATACTGTTTGGGGCTCAGCATTGATTTGATATCACTTCGGAAGCTCTGGTTGTTTTTTTCAATCTGTTGATCGATATCCGTCAGCGATTTCATCAGATCCTGGCTTTGGGATTCATCGAAACGGTTTTGATGGCATAGATCGATCATCTCACGGATTGTTTTCATCCGTTTCATGTGAAGTTTATGAAGCTTACCCCGATGGCTTCGAAAGACCGGCAGCAGTTTCTCACTCTGCTCCTCGGTCAGTTCAAGCTCTTCCTCCATTTTTAAAAAGTGGATGGTGGTGAGTTTCCGTTCCCGGAAGGCCGCACTTTTTTCAGATTCGGGGCGTTCCGGGGGTTGAGCGGAAAGCGTAATAATCAGCGTAATTATAAAAATAAACGACATACCAATAAGTTTCATGGGACTACTCCTGTCGAGGTGTGATGATACGATACTGATCGATATTTTTTTCCAGCAGTTCCAAATCCTCCGCATCGATTTCATCTTCGGGACTAATCGATTGGATTTCCGATGAGGTAAAATCAGGCTGTTGATCTATAGTATAGGAAAGCTGCATCGATTTTTCGAGGCTGAAGGTTTCCCAATAAAGCTGATCCAGGTTATCGTGAGGACGGTCCGACCACCAGGCAAAATAGGCGCCCCAGAAAACAATCGCCATGGTGGAGAAGGTGATCAGGGGGCGCAGCAGTTTCGGACGCATCGGATGATGATAGGGTTTTTCCCGATGGTAAGCGATCTGGTAGGGAAGCTTTTTAAAAAAGGAGGGTTCCGGAAAGACCAATGGAGTGTTGATCGCCAGGCGGTGGATATCGGAAAGTTCCTGATAGGCCTTTCGGCACTCGGTACAATGCTCCAGGTGGGCGGTCAGAGCATCGATCCGGGCGGGGGAGAGGCTATCGCGATCAAACAGCAGCCGGTCAAGTTCCGGGGTATAAGGACATTTATTCATGCCGAAACTCCTTTTTAATTTTTTGCAGGGCCTGAAAAAAATTGGATCGGGCCGCGCTTTCGGTGATTTCCAGCATTTCGGCAATCTCCTTGAAGCTGAGTTCTTCATTGATTCGGCTGATAAAAATGGCCTTCTGCCTAGCCGGGAGTTGCTCAATGACCCTTCCGATTCGTTTTTCATTTTCACTGTGAATCAGACTGATCAAAGCATCCTCTTTGGGATCGGCCAGCATGTGTTCAACCAGATCGATTGGATTCCAGCGGCGAATCCTGGCTTTGCGCAGATGGCTGATGCTTTTGTTGAGTGCTATTCGGTAAAAATAGGTATACAGACTGGATTGGCCCGCAAACCGGTCCAGGTGTTCATATCCGGATAAGAAGGTATCCTGAAGGATATCCCGGGCCAGCTCCACATCATTGACCATCCGGTAGATCACCCGGTAAAGCCGCTCCTGGTACTGGACCACAAATTCACTGAATGCATGCTCGTGTCCGCTGGTCTTCATCATAGTTTGACGCTGCCGGTCATAGAATGTTTAAAATTATTTCCCAAATAATTCACTACGGATCAATCCGAAAAGATGACGGCAAGAAAGGATGAGAACCGGACCGGGAAATTCCACGCTCAGATGGTTTTGATTCCCAGTTCGAGCAATTGATTGGGGGCGACCATGGTCGGCGAATTGGTCATCAGGCAGGAGCCGGTGGTTGTTTTGGGAAAGGCGATGACATCCCGAATTGATGGTTTATTGGCCAATAACATGACCAGCCGGTCAAAGCCAAAGGCAATTCCTCCATGCGGAGGAGCCCCATATTTGAAGGCTTGCAACAGATATCCGAATTTTTCTTCCGCTTCGGCTTCTCCAATTCCGATCAACGTAAATATCTCTTTTTGCATCTCCTGATCGTGGATTCGGATGCTTCCGCCGGCGATTTCATTCCCGTTCAACACCAGATCGTAGGCTTTCGCCAGGATCTGGTCCTTGGGCATAAGCCGGAGCTGCTCCAATGATGCGGCGGGACTGGTAAAGGGATGATGGCGTGCCACATAGCGCTTTTCATTCGGATCGAATTCCAGCAAGGGGAAATCAACCACCCACAACAATGCAAAGGCCTGATCCGGAATCAGCTTCAACTCGTCAGCCAAGCGTAGCCTTAGGGCACCCAGGGAACGAAGAGCGGTTTCCCATTGGTCGGCCACCAGAAAAAGGGTATCCCCAACGTGAGCATCAAAGCATCGGGCCATAGCGTCACATTCCGAATCGGTTAGGAATTTCCGGATCGGTGATTCATAACCGGCATCGGTCAGCTTGACCGGGACCAGCCCTTTGGCACCGAAATCCTTCAGATAGGTGGTCAGGATATCGACATCCTTGCGCGAAAAAGCGGTATTGTTTTCAACTTTGATTCCTTTAATCACTCCGTTAGCGGTAATTACATCCTGAAACACCTTAAAGGTACTGGACCGGAGTGAATCGGTGACATCCATGATTTTCATCCCGAATCGTAGATCGGGTTTATCAGAGCCATACTGTTCCATGGCATCATTGTATGTCATTCGGGTTATTGGCATTGAGATCGAAACATTGAGAATCTTGTTGAATATTTCCGATACAAGACCTTCAATTAGATCGATGACGTCATTTTGTTCGACAAACGACATTTCCAGATCGATCTGGGTGAATTCCAGCTGGCGATCAGCTCGCAGATCTTCATCGCGGAAACAGCGAACAATCTGATAGTAGCGGTCGAATCCGGAGACCATCAGGATCTGCTTGAAGAGCTGAGGGGATTGAGGCAGAGCATAGAATTTACCCTTGGAGAGACGGCTGGGGACTATGAAGTCGCGGGCTCCTTCCGGGGTGCTGTTGATCAGAAATGGGGTTTCGATTTCCAGAAACCGGTTTTCCTGT
>JAGOEH010000152.1 GCA_017997825.1 Candidatus Delongbacteria bacterium
GAATTCTCCCTGCTGATAGTAATAACGAGCCTGGGCCAGTGTCAGCCGATCCATATCCTGCTGATCCGACCGGCCGAAATTGATGGCGACTTTAGCCACACTGGTCACGATGATCAGGGTCTGGGCGCCGACCGAGAGAGCGATTTTCATGCCGGCCAGATCCTTATCGATGACGCAATCGATGCCCTCCAGGGTGCCGTCTTTCTCCAGATAAACCGGAATACCTCCGCCGCCGCCGGTAATGACGATATAATCCTTTTCGATCAGATGCTTGATGGCTTCTTTCTCGATGATATCGATCGGATAGGGGGAAGCCACATAGCGGCGGTATCCGCGGCCGGCATCCTTGCGGACAACCCAGCCCTTTTCCCGGCTGAGCCGGAGCGCTTCCTCTTCGGTATAGAATTTGCCGATGGGTTTGCTGGGATGGGAAAGGGAGGGATCGAGGGGATCGACCAGGATCTGGGTAGGAATGGTGACTACATTTTTCCAGATTTTTCCGGTAATCATCATATTCTGGAGGGATTGTTCGATCATGTACCCCATCGAGCCGCAGGTCATGGCATCCGCTACCCCGAGCGGGGTTTCGGCCACTTCGCCTTTGGCTTTATCGACCATCAGCATCAGCATACCGACCTGGGGGCCGTTGCCGTGGGTAATGACAAAATTATAACCGAGTTTGAGGAGTTCGACCACCGGTTTCATGGAGTTCCGGGTATTGCTGAACTGCTCATGGATATCACCCTGTTGGCCTTTGGCAATGATGGCGTTGCCGCCCAGCGCCAGGACCGCCAGCTTATCCGGTTTATTTTCCACATATTTCATCGTCTATCTCCTTCTCCACCATGGGAAGAATCAAAATAGCATCCGGTCCGGAAAATGTCAAGCCGGCGGTCCTAAAAACTAAACTTCAGGAATTATTTCCTGGCGGCCTCTTTTTTGAGGGCTTCTTCACGGATTTTATTGACATAATCGGGACGCTGGAAGGTGTATTCGAATTTATCGTGGGTATCGTAGCGGTTTTCGATGATGGCCACCACGTCTTCCACGAATACCATCTCTTCATCGGTCGGGATGACAAAGACCTTGATTTTGGATTCTGGTTTGCTGATGATGAATTCGCGGTTACGGTTTTTGGCTTTCAGGTTGGCGTCGTGATCCAGAATGATACCGAATTCATCGAGTCCCTGCAGGACGGGTTCACGGAGTTCGGGGCTCATTTCGCCGACTCCGGCGGTAAAGACGATCGCGTCGACGTGTCCCAGGGCGAAGGCATAGGCGCCGATATATTTGCGGGCTCGGTAGGCCTGAACATCGAAGGCCAGCACAGCGGATTCTTCCTTGCGATCGACCGCTTCGCACAAATCCCGCTGATCGACATACTTGCCGGTCATTCCCAGAATTCCGCTTTTTTTATTGAGGATATCCTGCATCTGCTGGATGGAGTAGCCTTTCTTTTCCATGACGTGCAGGATGATGGCCGGATCGAAGTCTCCGGATCGGGTTCCCATGACCAGACCTTCCAGGGGAGTGAAACCCATGCTGGTATCATAGGAGAGGCCGTTTTTGATGGCGGTGAAGCTGACCCCGTTACCGATGTGACAGGTGATGAGGTTGCATTCATTCGGTTTTTTTCCCAGCAGAGCGGCGGCCCGGCGGGAGACATACAGGTGGGAGGTGCCGTGGAAGCCGTAACGCCGGACTTCCAGTTCATCCAGCCATTCATACGGCAGAGGATAGACATAGGAGGGCGCCGGCATAGTCTGGTGGAAAGCGGTATCCAGCACGGCCACATGGGGTACTGACGGCAAAAGATCGAAGGCGGCTTCCGCTCCCAACACCGCGGGCGGATTATGCAGCGGAGCCAGACTGAAGTTGTCCCGCATCTTTTTCAGGACACTGCCGTTTTTGCCGTCAATCCGGGTTGATTTGATAAAGGCGGTGCCGCCATGGATCATCCGGTGTCCGACCGCATCGATCTGCTGGATCGATTTGAGAACCCCGTTCTCTTCCGAGATCAGGGTCTTGAGCACCAGTTCCAGCGCTTCTTTATGATTGGCGATAGCCTGGTAGATCTTGACCTTTTCGCTTCCCTTTCGGTCGTGGTTGATGAAGGCGCCTTCCAACCCGATTCGTTCGATCATTCCCTTGGCCAGGATATCCCGGGATTCCCAATGATAGACCTGATATTTTAAGGAAGAACTGCCGCAATTTAAAGCCAGAATATTCATTCGCTGCTCCTTGATGTGATAGAGTTAATCGGCTGTGATAATCGGAATTCAGTTTTTGGGATCGCCGCTTTCCAGCAATTCCTTAGCTCGTGAGGCATCGGGGCCGGCCAGTTCAATACCGAATTTAACGGCCTTGGTATTCAGATCGATGGTATGGGCGGGAACCCGGCCGGAAACGGCTTTCAGGAGTGATTTTTCGGTGACCAGTCCGGTCAGTCCCTGGATAATGCCGAGTGAAATGATATTGGCGACCATCGGGGTATTGAATTTATCCTTAGCCAGTTGGGAAACCGGGTAGGAAAAAAACTTGGAGGTGGGAACGCTGCTGACATGGCTGGCATCGACGATCAGAATCCCTTTGGGTTTCAGGTCGAAGAAGTATTTATCGCAAGATTGCTGGGTGAGGGCCAGCAATATGTCCAGGTTTTTGGTTTTAGGATAATATATTTTCTGGTTACTGATGACGACATCGGAACGGCTGGCGCCGCCTCGGGCTTCGGGGCCGTAGTTCTGGGTCTGGGCGACATTGAATCCGTCCTGAACGGCAGCCTCGGCGATAATGATTCCGCCCAGGATCAGACCCTGCCCGCCGGAACCGCTCAGCCGGATTTCATAGTATAATTCATCCATAGGAACCTCGATCATTAGGGGTTAAGAGTTTTCGGTTTCTTTCTTTTGGCTGATCGTGGCGGCCAGACGATAGTATTTTTCGACGTATTCTTCCTGTTCTTCCTGGTGGAGGACACCGATCAGGAATTTATCCTGCAGGTCTTCGGGTTTCATCTTATCGGCGGCTTTGATATTGACGGCGTGTTCTTTTTGCCACTTCATCATATCGACGGCTCCACCCTGTCGGTTAAGCCTGCCATACAGGGTGTGGCACTGGGAGATGACCTCGACCACCGAGAATCCTTTGTGTTGGATGGCTTCTTTGATGGTTTCCTGGAGGTGGATGGCATGGTAGACGGCACCGCGGGCCACGAAGGTGGCTCCGGCGGCGGTGGCCAGTTGGGCAATGCTGAAATCGGGCTCATAGTTGCCATAGGGCGCGGTAGTCCCTTTTTTGCCGGCCGGGGTGGTCGGAGAAAACTGGCCGCCGGTCATTCCGTAGGTATTGTTATTGATGATGATGGTGGTGATATCGATATTGCGGCGGGCGGCATGGATGAAGTGGTTGCCGCCGATTGCCAGGGCGTCGCCGTCGCCGGTGATCACGATCACTTTTTTGTCGGGTTTGACCAGCTTGATACCGGTGGCGAAAGTCAAGGCCCGGCCATGCAGGGTATGGACGGTATTGAAATCCACATAAACCGGCATGCGGGATGAGCATCCGATGCCGGAAACCATGATGATATCGTCCTTGGCGATTTCGAGGCTGTCGATCGCCCGGATAATCGTTCCCAGAACAATCCCATTCCCGCAGCCCGGACACCAGACATGGGGGAACTTTTTGTTGTGCCGAAGATATTTATGGATCAGTTTCAATGCTTGTACAGCCATTATCGCACCTCACGCAATCGATTTAAGATTTCAGTGGGATTCATCAACTCGCCGTCGTACCGCTGCAGACTATAGATCCGCTGGGAGGAGGAGTGACGGATGCGTTCGACCTCGCGGACCATTTGGCCCATATTGAGTTCGGGAACCAGAATCACTTCGACCTCTTTGAGGGCTTTTTCCAGCAGGTGATCGGGGAAGGGCCAGAGGGTTTTGAGTCGGACCAGACCGGCTTTGATGCGTTTTTTGCGGGCCAGTTGAACCGCTTTTTCGGCGGCCCGGGAAACCGAGCCATAGGCCAGAATGGCGCAATTGGCATCCTCCATCATGATCTCTTCGATTTCCATGATATCGTGACGGTGGTTCTCGATTTTATCGTGCATCTTGGTCATCATGGCGGCGATGGCGTTGGGGCGGGATTCGGGAAACCCGAGTTCATCATGCGACAACCCGGTCACATGGTAACGGACGCCCTCGCCCAGATTGGCCATGGGGGATACGCCGGTAGGAGTGATTTCGAAGTGTTTGTACCATTCGGGAGGGACGGTCGGATGGACGCGGCTGATGACCTCGATTTCGCCTTCGGCCGGGATGGTGATATTTTCGCGCATATGACCGATGACCTCATCCAGCAGCAGGATGACGGGGGTACGGTATTTTTCGGCCAGATTGAAGGCGCGGATGGTCATATGGAGGCATTCTTCGACCGAGTTGGGGCAGAGCACGATGATTTCGTGATCGCCGTGAGTTCCCCAGCGGGCCTGCATCACGTCGCTCTGGGAGACCTGGGTCGGCAGGCCGGTACTGGGACCGCCGCGCATTACATTGATGATGACGCAGGGGACTTCGGTCATGCATGCGTAGCCGATCCCTTCCTGCATCAGTGAGAATCCGGGACCGCTGGTGGCGGTCAGGGCTTTGGCTCCGGCCAGAGAGGCCCCGATCAAGGCTCCGATACTGGCAATTTCATCCTCCATCTGAATGAAAACACCGCCCCGGGCCGGTAGAACCTTGGCCATATATTCGGCAATTTCGGTGGATGGCGTGATCGGATAGCCGGCGTAAAAGGTCAATCCAGCCAAAAGAGCCCCGATTGAACAGGCTTCATTGCCCTGAATCAGTTTTTTTTCTGCATTCACCACGATAGACTCCTTAGAATTGTTTCTTACCGCTTTTATCTTTACGTAAACCGGTGATGGCGAAATCCGGGCACCGCATGTCGCACAATCCGCACGAAATACATTTTTCCGGGTAGGCAATATAGGGTTTGCCGTCCGGTCCGGCCGCCAGAACATTTTGGGGACAGAAGGCGATACATATTCCGCAACCCTTACACCAGTTCCGGTAGATATAGATCGTCTCACTCTCGTAAATCAGTTCCACCTCAGGGGCGGTCTGATCGCAACTCTTTTTCTTTCCTGCCATGAATACGCTCCTCCTCGACTATAGTTCGTTCATTCAATCATCAAAACAGATGCCGGCCCAGTCCGTGAATGAACTTGATCCGCAAACCGAAGCGCCGGAACAGCAGCCTCATTTGCGGCGTCCATTCTTGTGATTCTTGTCCTGCGTACGGGGAAAATCCAGTTTCATCGATTCCCTGAAATCGGGGGCATCCACCTGGATCAGGGTGCACATCTCGATGATCCGGGAATAGATGCGGCCCTCGAAAAGTTTGCGGATGGTATCAATCTCCTGATTGGTAGTAATAAAGGTGGCGCGTTCTTCCTGGTAGCGCCGATCGATCAGGTTATACAGCATTTCTTGCTCCCATTCGGTATTGCGCTGGACACCCAGATCATCGATCAGCAGGACTTCCTGATCGATGAATTCCTGCAGAAACTGGTAGGTGCGGCCATAATCGCGACTCTCTTCGCTGTAAGTATCGCGCAGTTTATTGTAAAACTGAAAGGAGAGGTTCATATAGCGGCATTTGATACCGTGAGAGAACATCAGTTCATTGAGGATGATACAACTGAGCAGGGTTTTGCCGTTTCCGGTATTTCCCCAAAGAAACAGGCCTTTGCCGGGCTTTCCGGGTTTATAATCCTGGACATGGGTATAAACGACCTTGTAGATATTTTCCAGGGTACTATGATGATCGTATTTAAAATCCTGAAGGAATTTGAACTGATATTTTTTGGGAATACCGGCATTCTGGAAGGTGAGCAGGACGCGGTTGAATTTTTTCCGGTAGGGGGCGCAGGGGCATAAGGCAGGTATCATATCCCGATAGAAGGTATAGGGGAATTCGCCGCCGCAGCGGCATTGATCGGTTACGCACTCGCACAAACGGATTCCCTGTTCGTTGGGGGAGGATCCGGAGCAATCATAATAGTATCCCAATCCATGACAGCGAGGACACACAGCAAGACTCCTAATCGGTTAAGCCGGCATACTGATCGATGAAGCGGATCAGGCCGGCATTTAAGCCTTCCGCGATTTTCTGGCGGTAAGACTCTTTCATGAGTTGTTTTTCTTCTTCGGCATTCGATATGAAACCGACTTCCACCAGCACGCCCGGCATATAGAGGCCTTTCAGGATAATGAAGCTGGCCTGATCGACCTTGCGGGCGACGGTCGGCAGGTGCCGGCCCATTTCCTGCTGCAGGATATCGGCCAGTCGGCTGCTTTCACGCAGGTAGGAATTGTGCAGCAGATCGAACACGATATTTTTGACCGTATCGGCGGACATTGCGCCATCGGATTGATCCGTTTCATGGTCGATCACACTGTTTTCAAGACGGGCGGTTTCGCGGGCCTCATCATTTTTTTCCAGACTCAGGAAATAGGTCTCAAATCCCCGGGCTACATTCCGTCGTTTCGGATTGGAGACGCTGTTGCAGTGGATACTGATGAACAGGTCGCCGGCATGGTGATTGGCGATTCGGCGGCGCTCATCCAGCGAAACATACAGGTCCTTGTCCCGAGTCATGATAATTTCGTACCGACTGTTTTTTTTCAGAATATCCCTCAGACGGAGGGCGATATCAAGGGTCAGATCCTTTTCCAATCCGTGCCGGGTTCGCCCGATGCTTCCCGGATCGCGGCCGCCGTGTCCCGGATCGATGACAATCCGACGGATACTGCCGTGATTCTTCAGCATGGCGGGAGAATCCTCATTCATCCCCAGACTGTCATCCTCGGCTTCATCGATCACCGGAATAATCACCTGAGAATCGGGGGCCTGTCTCAGAATAATCCATAACTGATTGTTCAGACTGTCATTTTTCAGTTCCACTTTCTCGACCGGAAAGCTCATCCGGAATGAGAACTGAATTGATTTGCCAAAGCGGTAGAGTTTGACCTGGCGGATCGGTTTGGGGAGTTTGGCCGATAGTTGGCTCTCGGTCAAACCGGTCGTTCCGTTCAGGATATTCAGATTGATCCAGTAAACCTCACTGAGGGAATAATCATAATCCAATTTTTCCCAAAGCGGCCGGTTACCGGTTATGATAATCAGATAGCCGTTAACTTTTTTTTCGAGCCTGACATCCAGAATTTTAGGAGGCGTAGTTCGGTCGCTAGGCGTGGAGAGGGGTGTTTCAGAGGGACTGATCCACACCAAATTCCATTCGCGGATCAGCCGAGTGAACAAACCGTCGGCATCCGTTTCCGAAACATAGATCCGGCCCTGATGGGCCTGAACCGGCTTAATGGTTTGAATGCTCATCCCGTTGATCCGGAAAGACATACTGCCTGGCATAAAGACCAGCTCGTGTATGGATGATCGGTAAAGCCATTTCTGGTTGAAGGGAGCGATGCTCCGGGTATAGGTTCCCAGAGAAGCGAGCAGGGGCTCGATCGACCAGTACGAGGTGCCGGAAAAGGATAGTTTTTCCAGTGAA
>JAGOEH010000153.1 GCA_017997825.1 Candidatus Delongbacteria bacterium
TTCTTTCTGGATTTTGACCTTATTGACGATGGCATGGCGACCGATTCCGCAAAATCCCCGCTCATCTTCCAGACGGTTTACATTACAGTTCCTGGGACAAATGCAACACTCCCGGAGATAGGATAAAGCCTGGGGAATGACTTTTTTAAGGGTTTTTATTTTTTTATCAATCGGATTCATCATAGACTACTGCTGATTCTCATTATCATTTGGGAAAGAGTATAATGAAAAACCCCATACTTGTCAAGTCCTTTTTCACGGATGATATGAAAATGAACGGGTTTCATCAAGCCTGGCCTGACTGAATCAGGTTCATAAAGGCATGTTCCAAATGACGGATATAATTATCGCCTTTGAGTATCCGCTCCTTCAGGGAAATGGGGTGAGCGATTCGGACCCCGAAATAGAATTTTATTTTGGGTTCGGTTCCGGAAGGCCGGGCCGAGATTTTGCTTTCGTCATCCAGAATGAAGGTTAGTACATTGCTTCGGGGTTGGGGCAGGGAGGAGATCCGCTTAGAGCGAAGGTTGGTGCTCTGCCGCGTCTGGTAGTCCCTGATTTCAACTACCTCACGATCCATGATGGTGAGGGGTGGATTATCACGCAAGGTCTGCATGATGGTTTTGATTCGAGTCTGTCCCTCTTGGCCGCTCAGACTGACATTGATCAAGGAATCGGTGAAATAACCGAAGCGATCATACAGGGAATGCAATACATCGATTAGAGTCAATCCTTGAGTTTTATAGTAGGCGGCCATTTCACACAAGGTAGTGACGGCCGTGATGGCGTCTTTATCCCTTACAAAGGTACCCAACAGGTATCCATAGCTTTCTTCCGATCCGAACACATAATGGCGGGGATCCGGGGATTCCGATTCAAAAATCCGGATCTGTTCGGCAATATATTTGAATCCGGTCAGGACCTCGATACATTCGGCCTGATAATCGGCGGCAATTTGGTTTTGGAGATCGGAGGTGACTACCGTTTTGATCAGGACAGGACGGGAGGGCAATTGGTTAGTCGCGCGGAGGGATTCAAATACATAATAGGCCATGATGGCGCTGGTTTGATTACCGTTCAGGTAGTGATAATCTCCCTGATGGAATACGACCACTGCCATTCGATCGCTATCCGGATCGGTGGCGACGATGATTTCTCCCTGATTTTCCCGGGCATAGGTTTCGGCTAATTTTAGAGCCTCTTTGTTTTCAGGATTGGGCGAGCTGACGGTGGAAAAATCGGGGTCATACGGGGTTTGACCGGGAACCGTCTTGACATTGGTAAAACCGCGCTGTTTCAGGCTGTGCAAAACAGGTTTGAGCCCGGTTCCATGCAATGAGGTATAAATGATGGGCAGGGAAAGATCAACTGAATCCCGATATCGTAATGACCCGACCTGACCATAATAAGCGTCCAACAGATCGGATTCGATTATGCGGATCCGGGCTTGCTTGATTCCGGTTTGAAAATCGATCCATTGGATTGCCCGATAGTCCGAGATTGCCACGACCTGCTCAATGATACCGATATCATGAGGGGCAATGATTTGGGCTCCATCTTCCCAATAAACCTTGTAGCCATTGTATTGGGGGGGATTATGGCTGGCCGTGATCATAACACCGGCCTGGGCCTTCAGATAACGCACTGAAAAGCTGAGAATCGGAGTGGGCATCAATTCCGGAAACAGGTAAGCCGTTATGCCGTTGGCTGCCATGACACAGGCTGTTTCCCGTGCAAACTCAAGGCTCTGGTGCCGATTATCATAGGAAATGCTGAGTTTGATTTCTCCCATCCCCGCAAAATTGGATTTCAGATAATTAGCCAACCCTTGTCCCGCGCGACGTACGGTATAGATATTCATTCGATTGATCCCGGCTCCCAGAATCCCCCTTAATCCTCCGGTTCCAAATTCCAGATCCTGATAAAACCGATCCAGCAGTTCCGTATCATTCCTATCCCGGATCAAAGCCTGAATTTCCTGGCGGGTAGCCAGGTCAAAATACTCATCGTGAGCCCAGTACTCAACCAATGGCCCTATATCGTGAATCGATTTCATTGGATACCCCCTTCATCGTTTTTTTTCTCTTTTCTGATAATAATGGATGCCTTCTCAAGTATCTTTTTCTCGCTTCGGGATAAGGAATTGATTCCCTGGGCTGAAATCTTGTCCAGGATCTGGTCCACCTGGTCTTTCAACTCACGCACCTCTTTTTCCCGCTGCTGATGAATTCGATTAAAACGCTTTTTTCGATACTCCTGACAGAGTTTTTTAAAATCAGGCATGATCCGGCGGTGGCGCGGAAATTTTAATACCAGAACGGCCGTGATGATTCCACCTAAATGAGCGAAGTGAGCAATACCGTCCGAACTGTACTGCAAGCCCTGAAAAAATTCCAGGATGGCGAACAGAAGAGCCAGATACTTGGCTTTAATCGGAATGAACAGGTAAATGTAAAGATAGCGATTGGGAAAGGTCAATCCATAAGCGGTCAGAATGCCCAAGACCGCTCCGGAAGCACCGATAGTGGGTATGGTAGAATTGAGTCCGGTGATCCAGCAGAATAATCCGGCCCCCACTCCGCATATCAGGTAAAATTTGATAAACTCCCTTTTGCCCCAGATTATCTCCAGTTCCCGACCGAACATCCAGAGCGTGAACATGTTGAAACCCAGATGGAACAAATCTCCATGCAGAAACATATAGGTGATAAACTGCCAGACCATCACCTTGCTTACCACATAGGCCGGGACCAGACCAAAGATCAGTTCCATCCGGGTGGAGGTCAAACCCGCCAGGAACTGAAAAAAGAATACCCCAACATTGATCAGAATCAGTCGATTGACAACGGAAAGATTATCCCAGATCATGGGGCGGCCGGAGTAGTTCATATCCATATTATATACATTTTAATCGGATGATTGTCAACCGGAATTTTAATCATGGTAGCAAAAATCCTTTTAGATGATCGATCGCGGCTGGTCAGCGGAACGCTGTCACTCCATCCGGCAAGGCGGAATAAAGGAGGCGATTGAGCGGATTATGCCGATAAGGGTAAAATTTCGGGGCATTTCTTATGGATTGAAGGGCAATGGAATAGAGACTGGCGGGTTTTATGTCCTGGTCATTGTCAATTTCCACCGGATGGTGAATCATTTCTGCCCAAGACCGGATTGTAAATTTTTTGCTTGATTATCATCGCAAAAGATATTAATATAGACCAAGCCTTAATACTGGATTTGGAGTTGTTATGAACCGAAAAAAAGTGTTTGATCCCCGTGATTTTTACCGTAAACTCGAGAACCATTTCAAAAAGAATCCGATTTTTGAAGACAATCCCAGTTCCATCACTCCGATCATCGGATTTCTATATGGCTTTTTCAAGGGACATTTTAGGATTGAAAACGCCTACTTGTTTGAAAAGAAGGAGAACCGGTATTATAATCTCTATAGCCTGTTTCCTCAAAAAAATGATTTTGTAGCCCAAAGCTACGATGCGGCAGAGATTATCCGAGGGATCGATTCAAAAAAAGAAAGCTTGAATGTTTTCAGAAATTTTTCACCGGAATCCAGCCTGAATGATTCCATTGATCTTTATTTTATGGTATTCGGAACCGATCAGCGATACATGATCGGACTGAAGACGGATACCGCCGAACAGAAGCAGGATCAGTTGTATTACCTGCTGAGCAGCTTTAAATATTTATTAAACCAGCATCTGAAGTTTTCTTTTCTGGAAAGCAATTTCTACAAGGCCGGCGAGATACAGAATTCTCTGATTCCCAAGAAGCTGCCTGATTTTCAGAATTATGATATTGCGACCATGTTCATCCCGGCTGAGATGGTGGGAGGAGATGTGTATGATTTTATCCGGCAGGATGATGATCTACTGGGCATTCTGATTGCCGATGCCAGCGGCCACGGTTTGCCGGCTGCACTACAGGCCCGGGATGTAATCATCGGAATCCGGATGGGACTGGAAAAAGAACATAAAATCTGGTCATTGGTGAATAAACTCAATAAAGTGATCTTTCAGACCAGCCTTTCGAGCCGATTCGTGTCCCTGTTTTACGGTGAAATCGAAAACGATGGCCTTATGACTTATGTCAATGCCGGACATTGTAATCCGATCTACTTTCATGGAAAGAAGATCAAGGAATTGGATGTAGGTGGGATGGTGTTGGGATGGAGTGATCAAGCTTCCTATAAACGCGGCTATCAATACCTGGACGTTGGATCGGTCCTGGTTCTCTATACCGATGGAGTCAATGAAACCCGGATCAAGGATGATGACGAATACGGAACCAAACGGTTGATCAATCTGGTACGTAAACAATTGGATAAATCCAGTTCCGAGATTCTGACCTCCATTATTGAGGACGTCAAGCGCTTGAGAGTGACCCCGGTATGGGAAGACGATTTGTCGTTGATGGTGATCAAACGCTTAGCCTAAGAGGAACGGATGATGGACGCTAAACTCATTGATATGATGAGGACCGAATGCAGTATTCTCCAGAACGGGTTGGGGGAATGGATACGGAGTGAATCCATAACGGATTGGCCGACCTACCTTAAAACGGTCATTATGTCTTCCTCGGGTTTTCGAAAGGTGTTTGCCTGGGACAGAAACCAGGATTCTCTTGAGGCGGCGGTCACTCATTATGATATTTGGCTGACCTACTGCTCGGTCTGCGCGTTTGTCCGTTATCTGAACGAAAACCACTTGATCCGTTCCGGCCGGATTGCGGTTGGGCGGGATACCCGGCCAACCGGTTCTATTCTGGCCGCCATCGTCAATCTGGCCCTGTTGGAGTTTCAGATCAAACCGGTCTATCTTGGGATTTCCGCCAGTCCTGAAATCATGGCCATGTCAACTCATTTCCCCGGATTGGATGGTTTCTTTTATTTAACCGCCAGCCATAATCCTCCGGGATTCAACGGCTTTAAATTCGGGTGCCTGGACGGGGTTCTGGATGGGGAACAGGTCAAGGAGGTTATTCAATATTTTCATGAATCAGCGGCCGAACTGCCCCATCCGGCCTGGTTTAATCTCTGGTGGAAGGAAGATCTGGACCATCTTCAATCGATCTACCGGGATATCCCGTTTTATAAAGCAACCGCGCTGGATAGTTATGCCCGTTTTCTGCAGATCGTGTTCTGGGGACCCCATGCCTCAGCCGCTACGATTCAGGGATTCATTTCCAATTTGATCGAATCCCCGATCACGATCATCGGAGAACTCAATGGAAGTTCCCGGATCATGTCGGTTGATGAGCAATTGATGCATCAGCTCGGAATCATACCGCAGATGGAGAATACCCGGCCGGGTGTTTTTTCTCATCCTATTGTGCCGGAAGGGGAGTCATTGGAGGAAGCATCCAGGTTGCTGCAACGGGCCAACCAGGATCACTTCAGGGCGCCCTTGGCTTATGTGCCCGACTGTGATGGGGATCGGGGAAATTTGGTGATCTGGGATCCGATCAAAACCTGTTCCGTTATCTTGCCGGCCCAGATTGTTTTTCTTCTATCGGCGCTGGCAGAGATTGGCTACGCCTTCATGAGCGGCCAAATGACTCACGAAACCAGCAACGCCGTTATCGTCAATGATTGTACCTCCCATCGGCTGGATGAGATGCTGAGTGTCTTTCCCATCCGGATTTTTCGGGTGGAAACCGGGGAAGCTAATATCATTAATAAAGCCCGAATGTTGGAACATCAAGGCTGGAGGATCCGGATCATGGGAGAGGGAAGCAACGGCGGAAATATCACCCGTCCCTCCAATACCCGGGATCCGCTATCCAGTGTGATCTCCTTTTTAAAACTGCTCTATTTCAGATCCCAATCCCAGAGTATCTATGATTATTTACTCGCTCAACAACCTGAACCAGAAAACCAGGGATCAAGGCTACAACCCACCTTGATGGATTATCTTTCGCTGATTCCTGGTTATATCACCACCAGCGCTTTTGAAATCCGTTCGATTTTAACCGTCCATTCTTCCGATCAGATTGCCCTCAAACAGAGATTTGAAACGCTGTTTGTGGAAGCCTGGGTTAAAATCAAAAGCCGTCTGAAAAAAAAATATGGGATCGTCAATTATCGAGAGCAGAATTTTGAGGGGGTGGAACAACGGACCGGATTCGGACCTGCTTTTCGAACCGGTGATCACAGCGGAGGGTTGAAAATTGAATGGCTGGATGCATCCGGCCAGTGTGTGGGGTGGATTTTTTTCCGAAAATCAAAAACTGAAAACCTGGTTCGAACCCTGGTCGAGATGAAAAATGGCCGGGAAGAGGATGAGATTGAAATGAGAGAATGGCTGCAATCCCTGGTCGGACAGGCTGACTCTCAATGATCCCGGATCGATGGTTTGGGGGGATCGGCATTGGAAAAGGCTCTCTGAGATGATGAAACGGTTCCGTGAACGTGTTTTTTTGATTACCTCCGATTTCCTGGCAATCCAGGGCAGTCTGCTGCTCATCTTCTGGTTCAAATTTCATAGCGGCTTGATCTATCAGCTTGAAAATGTTTCACCCAGTCTCTATCTACTTCCTTCTCTGATGATCTATGGGTATTGGCTGGTGATTTTTTTTCTGGCCGGAATGTATCAATCCTGGTATGCCGAATCCCGGTTCGATGAACTGATTACCATCATCAAGTCGATCCTGATCGGGACCGTCGTTTTCTACTTTGGATTGTTTTTCGGCAATGTCAATATCTCCCGCTCCACCTTCCTGGTCTATTTTTCTTCACTCCTTATTCTCTGCGGTATCGGCCGGGTGGTGGTTCGCAGCATTCAGCGCCGGCTCCTGATTCAGGGGATTGGGATCCGGAATGTAATTGTGGTGGGAACCCGGAAAAAAGCCCAGAAAATCGCCCGGGATATCCAAGCCTTTCCTGCGCTCGGATTGCGTTTCATCGGATTCGTCCAGTCCGAGGATAAAAGTAGTGTGCCGAATCCGCTGGGAAAGGTCGAACAGATCGCCGACCTGATCCATCATCATCGGATTCAAGATGTTATCTTTGCACATTCCGATAAAAGTAAAAATAACCTTTTCCATATTATGAATCAATGTCTGAATCGGGGAGTGGATTTTTATATTGTGCCTGATATGTATGATATTGTGGCCGGACATCTTAAGACTAATCAAATCTACGGGTTCCCCTTGGTCAAGCTTTTCCCTTCACCGCTATCACCCCTGGAGGAAAAACTCAAGCGCTTGATCGATGTGGTATTCTCTTTCCTGATTTTACTCTTGAGCTTTCCGATCACCCTGCTGGTGGCCTGGTTGATTAAACTGGATTCCCCCGGCCCCGTCTTTTTCAAGCAGGAACGGGTCGGTAAGGATGGCGATCTGTTTTCAGTATATAAATTCAGGTCGATGGTGACGGATGCGGAAAAACATACCGGACCGGTGTGGGCTCAGAAAAACGATCACCGAATCACCCGCATCGGGCGGATCATCCGTAAAACCAGGATCGATGAAATCCCCCAGTTCTATAATGTGTTGAAAGGGGAGATGTCAATTGTCGGCCCT
>JAGOEH010000154.1 GCA_017997825.1 Candidatus Delongbacteria bacterium
TTATCCTCCCTTTGAAACCGCACTGGAGCACCAGTCCGCTTTTGAGTTGCTGGTCGCGACCATTCTCTCGGCCCAGTGTACCGATGGTCGGGTCAATCAGGTTACCCGGGAGCTCTTTAAAACCTGCCATACCCCCCATGATTTTATCCGTCTGTCTCATCAGGAATTGGAGAAACTGATTTATTCCACCGGATTTTACCGTAACAAGGCTAAAAACATTAAGGCACTGGCACAGGTGTTGAATGAGCGGTATCAAGGGCAGGTTCCGGATCGGATGGAGGAATTGATCCGATTGCCGGGAGTCGGCCGAAAAACGGCCAATGTCGTTCTCAGCGCTTTTTATCATCAACCCGGAATTGTGGTCGATACCCATGTCAAACGCCTGGCCGTAAGACTGGGTTTCACCCAACGGAACGATCCGGATAAAATCGAAATGGAGCTGCGAGATCTGCTGCCCGAATCCGATTGGACCGATTTCAGCAACAACCTGATCCAACATGGCCGGGCGGTCTGCAAGGCCAGGAAACCCAACTGTCCGCAGTGCATTGTGGCCGAATACTGTCCGTCCCGATCCTCCTGATCGGTTACGGTTTCCGGCATCCGATGGATGATCGGCTATATCCCCGCTGATCACCCGGATTCGACCTCTCTCCGCCTATCATCCAATAAGACATCATGCCTTATAATGATCCCCGGCCCATCTTTCCACCGGTCATAACCGCCGATTGAGTGAGGAACGAATTATCGATCGGATCACTCTCCGAAATTTTCAGGTTGATCGCCCCGTTTCCCTTTCCAATTTGGAAACGATTCTGATTTCATCATCATGCAATCGGGGAAAATGATCCAATTGATCCACTTACCCAATAATGAAATGGATGGATGGGGCAAAATAAACCAAAACAAATTATAAAATATTTGAAACCTTTTGATAGTGTTGATCGTATAAATGAACAATGGTCATTTAGTAAATTGAAGTAAAAGTAATAACGAAAGGTCAGTCATGGGTATTGTCGAACGAAAGGTAAGAGAAAAGGAACGGCGCCGGAAGCAGATTCTGAAAGCCGGTGAGAAGATTTTTCTGCGTCGGGGGGTGGATAACACCACCATGGAAGAGATTGCCCGGTCGTGTGAGTTGAGTAAGGGTACCATTTATCTGTATTTTAAAAACAAAGAGGAGTTATTCACTACCATCATGATGGACGCTTTGGATATTATTATCGGCATGCTGGAAAAGAACCTGACGGAGTGTCAGACTGTGGATGACAAGCTGAATATGATCTGTAAGACTTATCTGGAGTTTTGCCGGGATAACCGGGAGTATTTTCAGTTGATGAATTCCCATTCGATGGGATCGCATGCTCGTTTTAAAATTGATATCACCGATAAGAATTTGGCGTTTCTCAGCCAGACCCAGAAATTGTTCAGTGTTATTACCGATGTATTGGAGGAAGGGCAGCAAGTGGGAGTGATCCGTAAGGATCTTGATTTGATGGAATTTGTAGTGGTATTTTGGTCGGCTTCCAATGGGGTCATGGCTTTTATGGATCACTTGGCCAGTCATGATACTGAAATCATTCCGGAACTGATGGCCAACTATCCCCAGTTTGGATATTTAAGCCGATTTGCGCAACTGAATCATGAGCGCAGCCTGACGATGCTTTGGAATATGATTGGTGATGCGATTAAACCTCAAACGAGAGAGAAATGAGGAACAAATGAATCGATATAGGTTGTTCAGTATGGTTATAATCGGCATTAGTCTCCTTTTGGCCGGATGCGGCCGGGAGAAGATTGAATCCCGGAATATTGAGCAGATTTACCAGGCCGAGGGTGTTCCGGTTCGGGTGATGAAGGTCAAGTCGGGAGAATTTGTGACCGAGTTGCGATATCATGCTGTTTTAAAGGGCAATGAGGAGACCTCGGTGTATGCCCCGATCGGGGACAAGATCGATCAGGTCAGGGTCAATGTGGGGGATGTGGTGGCCAAGGACCAGATTTTGGTGACCTTTCCGATGGATAATCCCCAAGCCAATTATTACCAGGCCAAGACCAATTTTGAGAATGCCGGACGGAGTTATGAGCGGATGAAGACCCTATATCAGAGCGGGGGAATCTCCCAGCAGGATTTGGATAATGCCCAGGCGGTCTATGATGTGGCGAAAGCCAACTGGGATGCTGTTCGGCAGGGAGTATTGGTTAAATCGCCGATGGCCGGGGTGGTGACTCAGCTTAATGTACAGCCCACCGACAATGTACAGGCGGAGGATCTGCTGCTGACGGTTTCCCGGGTTGATCGGGTCAGGGCCAAGATTTGGCTGTCTGAGGATGAGATCCATCAAATCAGCAAGGGATGTCCGGCCTATGCGGTATGGAATGGAGAAAGCTATCGGGGCGTAGTCAGTGAGGTGGATTGGGCGGTCAATCCCCAGACCCGGGGTTTCGGCGCCGTGGTCATCCTGGAAAATCCCGGTCGAAAACTACCCTGCGGAGTGACGGCGGAGATTGTGGTGGAGGCCTATCGCAACCCGATGGCGCTGATGACCGAGCAGAAGAACATTCTGCAGGATTCCACCGGGTATTATGTGTATGTGGCGGTTCAGGACAAAGCGGTCCGTCGCCCGATCCAGGTTGGGCGTCACAACGGATTGGTCACCGAAATTACCGGGGGATTATCGCCTGAAGAGTCCCTGATTGTGGAAGGGCAATTGTTGCTCGAGCCCGATAAAAAAATCATAATTATTCCGTGAGGCGCTTCCATGTTTCTATCTAAACTATCGATCAATCGCCCCATTATGATCAGTATGCTGCTGATCGTTTTTGTTCTCTTTGGCGGATTGGCCTATACCAATCTTCCATTAAACCTGATGCCTCAAATTGATATCCCCTATGTGACGGTTCAAACCGTCTATCCGGGATCGGGGCCCAAGGAGATCGACACCCAGATCAACAAGCGGATGGAAGACGTGATCGCCACCATCAGCAAGGTCAAGATGATGCGCTCCTATGCCATGGACAACGCTTCCGTCATCATCATCGAGTTTGATATCGACAAGGATGTGGATGTAGCGGCTCAGGAGGTGAGGGATAAGGTCAATACGATCCAGAGTGATTTGCCGGAAGATGCTGAATTGCCGGTTATTGAGAAATTGGATTTTGCTTCTTTTCCGATCGTGGATGTGATCCTGACCGGTCCGGTTTCGATGCGGGACCTTTACGAGATCGCCGACAAGCAGCTCAAGGACCGCTTTTCCCAGTTGGACGGCGTGGCTAAGGTGGACATCGTGGGGGGAGAAGAGCGCGAAATCCAGGTGAATCTGGACAGCCGTACGGTTTTCCAGCATCAGCTTTCCTTACCGCAGATCAGCCAGATCCTGGCCGGACAGAATCTGGACATGCCCGGCGGATCTTACATTCAGGGGAGCCAGGAATACTCGGTCAGGCTGAAAGGCTATTTTGATGATCTTACGACCATTAACCAATTGGATATACCGACGGCTTTTGGGCTGAAAAAAATGAACCAGTTGGCCGCAGTCAGCGATACCAGTGCCGAGGTTCGGGAACGGAGTATTTACTTCGACAATATCAATCAGGAAAAGGATGATCATGTGGTCTTGCTGAGCCTGACCAAAAGCAGCAACGGCAATACGGTGAAAGTCGCCGAACAGGTCCGGAATGCCTTGCCGGGCATCAACCAGTCTTTGCCGAACGGATGCCGGATTGAGATGGTCCGTGATGATTCCTGGTTCGTTCAGAATTCGGTGGATGATACCCTCAGTACGGTCTGGATGGGGATTTTGCTGACCGGATTGGTGCTGCTGTTTTTTCTGCATGATCTGCGTTCGACCTTTATTGTGGCGTTGGCCATGCCGATGTCTATCATATCGACCTTCATGCTGGTGGATGCCTCCGGGTTCACCCTCAATATGATGACCCTGATGGGATTGTCCACTTCGACCGGAATTTTGGTGGCCAATTCGGTGGTGGTGCTGGAGAATATATTCCGCCACAAGGATATGGGCCATCCCCGCCGGGTAGCGGCCGATATCGGAACCGCCGAGGTGACCGTAGCCGTGTTGGCCTCGACCATGACCAACCTGGTTGTATTTTTACCGATCGCTTCCATGAGCAGCCTGGTCGGCCAGATGTTCAAGGAATTTGCCCTGACGGTGACTTACGCCACCATTTTTTCTCTGATCATTTCTTTTACCCTGACGCCGATGATGGCCTCCCTGATTATCCCGGAACATGATGCCAAGAAGCATCCTCTGGGGCTGAAGCTGGAGGGATGGTTCAAAAGCTGGGAAGATCTTTATCGCCGTATCCTCAAGGCGATCATCGCCAATAAGGGACGGGCGGTCATGGTAATTGTGACGAGCATGGTTCTGTTTATTGCCAGTTTAGGGCTGGCCGGCAAGATCGGATTCGATTTTGTTCCGTCGATGGATGAAGGGAATATCGCCATTGAAGTCGAGCTTCCCCAAGGGTATAATTTGCATGAAACGTCGATGGTCATGGACCGTGTTGAGCAGAAACTGATGGCCTATCGGGAAATCAAGCATATGTTGACGACTTTGGGGTCGCTCTCCGATTTGGATCAGGGAGTCAATATGGCCAAGATGACCGTCAAGCTGGTGGATGCCGATCTGCGGGATCTATCGACCACCCTTTTGATCAACCGCTTTATTGAGGAGCTTTCGGATATTCCGAATACCAAGATCCGGGTCAGTGCGGTGACTTCGATGGGAGGAGGGGAACAGCCGATTCAGTTCTACCTGATGGGTCAGGATCTGGATCAGTTGAAAACCTATAACGATCAGTTGCTGGAGCGTTTAAAAAAGGTTCCGGGATTGCTGAATCTGTATTCCAGTTCCCGGGTCGGCAAACCGGAGATTACGCTGGTGCCGGACCGAATCAAGCTGGCTCAGGTCGGGATTACGGTCAGTGAGCTGGCCCTGGTGATGCGAAGCGCCATGGAAGGGATTGTAACGACCCAGTACCGGGAGGGTGGCAATGAATATGATATCCGGGTGGTGATGAATGACGGGTCGGCCAACAGTCAAGAAGAGATCCGCAATCTGCCGGTGACCACGCCCAGCGGCATGTACCGGCTGGCTCAGTTGGCCCGGGTTGAGGTTACTGAGGGCTACAGCACGATTTTGAGGAAGGATAAGTACAAAGCCTTCATGTTTCAAGGTTCCAACGCACCCGGTTACGCCCTGGGTGATATCAAGGCCCGGATCGACCGCGAAGCCGAAGCCATGAATCTTCCCTATGGCTATAAGCTCGATTGGGGGGGTGATGCGGAGATGATGGATGAAATGACAGCCGATATGCTTCGGACCTTCCTGATTGCCTTTATCCTGACCTATATGCTGCTGGCCGCCACGCTGGAGAGCTTTATCCAGCCTTTGTATATCATGATAACGGTACCGCTGTCGCTGATCGGAGTCTTTGGTGCGCTTTATCTGTCCGGTCAGACCCTCAATCTGGTCTCGATGATGGCGATCATTATGTTGTTGGGAATTGTGGTCAACAACGCGATTCTGATGCTGGATTACACCAATCAGCTGCACCGGGGCGGTATGCCGGCCCATGATGCTCTGATCGAGGCCTGTCCAGTCAAGCTGAAACCGATTTTGATGTCGACCATTGCCATCATGCTGGGGATGGTTCCGTTGGCGATCGGGATGGGAACCACCGGCTCCGAGCTTCGGCAACCGATGGGGATTGTCAGTATCGGCGGTCTTTTTGTATCGATGTTTTTAACTCTGTTGGTGATTCCGGCTCTCTATTACCTGTTTACCCGATCTCACCCCATCCGTCAAGGAGCAGCTCATGAAAACGTGTAATTTATTACTGCTGATAGCAGGTCTCGTTGGGTTGGTCTGTCCCGTCGGGGCTGTGGAACTGGATCTGGCCGGATTTCTAAAGCTGGTGGATCGATACAGTCACGACATGAAGCTGGCAGCCCAGGATTTGGAAACTGCTGCGGCCAATAAAAAGGAGGCCTGGGCGACCGCACTCCCGAAAATCGGCGCTGAAGCCGGTTATAACCGTAATCTGACCGATAATTTTATGTTTATCGGAATGGAAGATCATGAAACCGGTGAAATGGCTACCCAGAAACTCAAATTCAATTTCAAGAACGAATACAGTTTCAGTGCGGCCATCAGCCAGACCCTGTTCAGTTTCAAGGTCGGTAATGCGCTCAAAGCGGCATCACAGTATAGCCGGATGTCGGAATATCTTTACAGTCACCAGGTGCGCGCTGTCCGGACTCAGGCCCGCAAGGCCTTTTATCAAACCCTTTTGCTGCAGAAGGTCTATGGGATTGCCCAGGCTTCCGAGATCAATGCCCAAGAGAATTTTCAGCAGATGGAACGAAAGTTTCAGGTCGGTGTGGTATCCGAATTTCAATTGCTACAGGCTGAAGTCCGTTGGAAAAATCTGACGCCTGAAACCGGCAAAGCCTTACGAAATTATCAGTTGGCTTTGAATTCCCTGAAAACCATGTGTGGGATCCCGGTTGATTCCAGTCTGCAAATCAGCGGCGATTTCGAGTTGATTCCCCCTCTGCCTGAAAAAAACGGGATTGCGACGATTATCGAACAGCGGCCTGATTATAATGCCATGATTTGGGAAAAAAAGCTGAGAGAGACCGGGGTCAAAGCCCAGGTCTCCGATTATCTCCCCAGTCTGGAGGGAAAGTTTATTTTCAACTACAGCTCCCAAACCGACGAATGGGATCCGGCCAATGAGAACCGCAGCTACATTGCCGGTCTGACACTCACAATCCCCATCTATACGGGAGGTTATACGGGTGCCCAGGTCAAAAAATCACGCATCGATCTCGAAAAATCCAAGATCCGCCTGGACCAGACCCGGCAATGGATTGAAACCGATTTGAACAATATCCATCAGCGGATGGAAGAGGCTCTGGCCCGGATCGAATCGGCCCGGACCGTGATGGTGACGGCCGAGAAAGCCTATATGATTGCTCAGACCAGTGCAGACAACGGACTGGCAACCCAACTGGAACTCAAAGACAGCCGGATATACTGCGATCAGGCTAAAGTCAACTATTACGCCGCCATCTATGACTATCTGGATGCTTGCTTCGATTGGGAACTGGGGACCGGACAATAAACCGGTTTACCTGGCCTGACCGGATGGCATTGAATTTTTGTGGTTATCCGGGGAAGAAAAAAATCTTCCCCGGTTTTTAGGGTGTGGCAGGTGTAATAGATACTAATTTTGAGTGCATTTATTTTTATAGACTTGACTTTTATCGAATTTATAGTATACTACTAGTATTAAATAAAAAATACCGGTCAGCCTTTATGGATTGGGTGATACTAATTCATATTGTAACGTGGCCGATAGTGTTAGGAGTGCCGATCCGAGTCGGTTTCAGGCTGAGGTTCGTTACCAGACACTGGAATTCATGGTGAGCCGGGGTATTA
>JAGOEH010000155.1 GCA_017997825.1 Candidatus Delongbacteria bacterium
CCGGCCGAAATTCCGATACTTGAGCATTTCAGCTTCAGTCTTCTGAACCAGCTCTCCAATCGTATGGTTATTGGCAGCTTTGAGACAGTTATAGGAACGCACGGACAATTCGAGCTCATCGACGCTCATTTTCAGCAGCTTTTTAATATGTTCCTTTTCCTCATCGAATTCCTCTTCCAAAATCTCTTTAGGCTTCTCGTCGAAATTAATCAGCAGCTGCAGATGATCTTTCAGAGTTTTGGCGGCATATCCGACCGCATCATCGGGTGTGATGCTGCCGTCGGTGAAGATTTCAAAGATGAGTTTATCCAGTTCAACATCCTGCTCCACCCGGGTATGTTCCACTCGGTACACGGCATTGGAGACCGGGGAAAACAAGCCATCCAGAAAAATAGTTCCCTGAGGAGCTTGGGGCTTCTTCAACATTTCAGCGGGGACATAGCCGCGACCCTGCAGGATTTCAAATTCCATTTTCAGGTACCCGTCGTCAGCCAGAGTAGCCAGATAGGTATCGGGATTTAGAATCTCAATTTCAGGATTGATTAGAATATCAGCGGCGGTAACAATTTTTGGACCTTTGACTTCCAGGAATATTTTTTGGGGGTAATCGGAAAAGGATTTTAAACGTATTTTTTTAATGTTTAGGACCAACTCGACGACATCTTCCTTCATCCCGATAATAGTCGAAAATTCATGAGGAACGTCCTGAATCAGAATGGACGTGATGGTGGCGCCGGGGATGCTGGACAGGATAACCCGTCGCAGAGCATTGCCCAGTGTCGAACCGAAACCGCGATCCAGAGGTTCCATTATGAATTTGGCATATTTATCGGTGTACGACGATTGTTCCCAGCTAACCTGTGGAATCAAGTTTTTAAATTTTAATTTCATAGTGTTTTCGACTCCTATGGAATAGGATTATTTCGAGTATAATTCCACAATGAGTTGCTCGTTGGCCTGGAGTGGGATTTCTTCGCGCGTCGGATAAGCGATGAAGGTACCGACCAGTTGCGGTTTATTGACTTCCAGCCAGGGAAGTTCTTTCCGGCGGGCACTGAGTTTCATGGCGGACTGGATCATTTCCATCTGTTTATCCTGTTCACGAACCTCGAGGCGGTCACCGATCTTAACCAGAAACGAGGGAATATTGGTGACCCGGCTATTGACCGTAATATGCTGATGCAGAATCAGCTGCCGAGCCGCTTTGATGGATGGGGCAAATCCCATACGGTAAACAACGGTATCCAATCGCCGTTCCAGCAGAACCAAAAGATTGGTACCCGTGATCCCTTTAATTTTCAGGGCTTTTTCAAAATAGGTCTTGAACTGTCGTTCCAACAGTCCGTAGCTGCGTTTAACTTTCTGTTTCTCGCGCAACTGGATACAGTAGTCGGTCACTTTTCTTTTGCGGGTGGTTCCGTGTTGACCCGGAGGGGTAGGACGCCGATTGAACGCGCATTTATCCGAATAGCAGCGCAATCCTTTTAAGAATAGTTTCTGACCTTCCCGACGACATAATTTACAATTTGGGCCGATATATCGTGCCATTTAAACTGCCTCCTTGAATACTTTTCTTGATCACTTATACACGGCGTCGCTTAGGCGGGCGGCAACCGTTATGAGGAATCGGAGTGATATCCCGAATGGTGATCACTTTGAAACCAACCACTTGCAATGAACGAATCGCAGCTTCACGTCCGGCGCCGGGGCCTTTTACGTAAACATCCAGGGTTCGGATGCCGGCATTATAAGCTTCCTTGGCAGCGGCTTCGCTGGCCAGCTGAGCACTGAATGCCGTGCTTTTCCGTGAACCTTTGTATCCGACTTTTCCGCCTGATCCCCACGAAACCACACCACCTTTCTGATCGGTAATGCTGATAATGGTGTTGTTAAAGGTGGACTGGATAAACACCAAGCCATGGGAATCTATCTTTATATCTTTTTTTTTCTTTTTACTCTTCTTACCTTTTGGGGTTGCCATGCTTGTTCCTCCTGATTATCTCTTTTTACCGACCGAATAGCGTTTCGGGCCTTTACGGGTGCGGGAGTTGGTGCGGGTTCTCTGTCCGCGAACCGGTAATCCGACCCGATGTCGCAATCCACGGTAACAACTGATATCCATCAGCCGCTTCAAATTCATGCTGATCTGTCCGCGTAACGCACCTTCCACCGGATACTTATTTTCGATCTCTTTACGGATCATATTGATTTCGCCCTCGGTCAGATCCTGAATCCTTTTCACCAACGAAATGTTGCAGGATTCCAGAATCGCGATCGCTGTCTGCTTACCGATTCCGTAAATATAAGTCAATCCGATGAATGCACGTTTATTTTTCGGCAGATCAATTCCGGCTATGCGTGCCAAAGTTACCTCCTTGTCTGATTAACCTTGTCTTTGTTTATGCTTAGGATTCTTTTTGCAGATGATCAGAACCCGCCCGTGACGGCGAATCACCCTGCAATGCTCGCATACTTTCTTTACACTTGCACGTACTTTCATACTAACCTACCTTTTTATTTATAACGGTAAATAATCCGACCCTTGGATAAATCATAGGGAGAAAGCTCCAGTTTCACACGGTCTCCTGGAAGGATTCTGATAAAATTCATCCTCATTTTGCCTGCAACATGGGCCAATACCTTATGACCATTCTCCAGTTCAACCCGGAACGTCGCATTCGGCAAAGGTTCAATCACAGTCCCTTCAACTTGAATTAGAGACTCTTTAGCCACAGTGCTCATTTCTCCTTTTAAGAAAGCTTGGTTAAGATCTCAGGTCCATCCGGATTGATCACGATGGTATGCTCGAAATGGGCCGAAAGGCTGTGATCGGCGGTTACAATAGTCCAGCCGTCATCCAGGGTTTCGACGTCATACGAGCCCATATTGATCATCGGTTCAATCGCCAGCGTCATTCCGGCACACAAAAGCGGACCTGAGTTTTTCCGGCCGTAATTCGGAATCTGCGGAGGCTCATGTAATTGTTGTCCAATTCCATGTCCGACCAGGTCTCTGACAACCGAGAAGCCGGCGCCTTCGCACGTATTCTGAATCATGGCCCCAATGTCTCCCAGATGATTTCCAACCCGTGCCTGTTCAATACCAGACATCAATGCTGTCCGAGTGACCTGCAGCAATTTTTCTACCCCCGGGTCACACCGTCCGGCGATATAACTCCAGGCTCCGTCACCGTGATAACCGTCCTTGTAAACTCCAACGTCCAAGCTCACAATATCCCCGTCTTGGATGATCCGGCGGGGAGAAGGTATACCATGAACCACTTCATCATTCAATGAAATGCAGACGCTGGCCGGGTAGCCGCGAAATCCCTTAAAAGACGGTACGGCGTTGGCCTGTCGAATAAAATTATCCGCTAATCGATCTATCTCACCGGTACTGATTCCCGGCTGGATATAGTCCTTCAGATAATCCAGACACCGGGCCAGGATCTTCGAAGATTCCCGGATGCGACCGATCGCAGCTTTATCCTTGAGCGGAATTCTCATCAAACGTTTTCCATCCGCTGCTTAATGATCTCAAAAATGGCATCGGAACCCTGATCGCCATCCACACTGAACAGCAATCCTGATTTCTCATAATACTCAATCAGGGGTTTGGTCTGTTCTTCATACACATGGAGGCGATTCTGGATCACCTCCAACTGATCATCTTTGCGATGTTCCAATGGTATCCGGCAATCATCGCACATCCCGGATTCCCGGGGTGGACTTAGAACCAGGTTGTAGATTCGATTACACCTGGGACATGATCTCCGGTTGACTAACCGTTTGATGACCAATTCGCCATCAACCTGAATATTGATGACGCCATCCAGGCTTTTGTTGATTTTTTCCAACAAAGAATTCAACCCGACCGCCTGCGGCAAGGTTCTCGGAAAACCGTCGAACAGAAATCCGGGATCACAGTCACTCTTCCGGAGGCGGTCTTCGACGATCTCAAGAATTATTTCGTCCGGGACCAGGCGTCCGGCATCGGTATAACTTTTTACCTTCTCACCCAACGGGGTATGATTGGCGATATGGCTACGCAGGATATCACCGGTCGAGATATGGGGTATCCGGTAGTGCTGGACCAGATGAACCGCCTGGGTTCCTTTGCCGGCCCCTGGAGCTCCCAAAAGGATTAAGCGCATTAGCCTCTCCTGCTTCTGATTTTTCCGCTCTTCATGAAGGTCTCATAATGCCGCATCGTCAAATGGCTTTCAATCTGCTGCAGGGTATCCAGGGCAACTCCCACGACGATCAGCAGACCAGTACCACCAAAGAAGGAGGCGAAACCATAGTCAACTCCGGCCCAGTTCATGATCATGTAGGGAAAGACCGCCACAAATGCCAAGGCAATGGATCCGGGCAGCGTGATCCGTGTCAACACATAATCAATATAGGTAGCCGTATTTTTACCCGGTCGGACGCCTGGAATGAACCCTCCATTGCGTTTCATATTTTCGGCCAGATCGACCGGATTAAAGACGATGGCGGTATAAAAATAAGCAAAGAATATAATCATGAGCGAGTAGACCAGCCAGTAGAACCAATGCTGATAGGAGAATAAGACGGCAAATGACTGCATGAACTCAACATTGGGAAAAAAGGAAGCGATGGTCTGAGGAAAGAACAGGATGGATTGGGCAAAGATGATAGGGATCACACCCGAGGTATTGACCTTGAGTGGGATATAGGTATTCTGAACCCCATACACTTTGCGTCCGACCACCCGTTTGGCATACTGTACCGGAATTCGCCGGGTTCCATCATTCAGAATTACGACTGCGGCGATGATGAAACACAACAACACGATCAGCAGGAGGCCAACCATCGGATTCATGATATTTTCCATAATTTTTTTGGCTTCGACCACAATCGCGCTGGGAAAGCGATCGACGATCCCCACCATGATCAGTAATGAGATTCCGTTACCGATCCCTCGTTCGGTAATCTGTTCGCCCAGCCACATAATAAAGATGGTACCGGCGGTAAAGGTGATCATGGTCATGAGGGTAAAAAACAGGATTTGGCCGAATCCGTGAGCCAGAACGACTTTGCCGACATTGGTTTCCATACTTCTTAACCAGACGGTAATGCCGAAGGCTTGGCCCATAGCGATGAATACCGTAAAATAGCGGGTATGTTGATTGATTTTTTTTCGCCCTTCTTCACCCATTTTCTGGAGCTTCTGATAGAACGGAATGACCGCACCCAGTAGCTGCAGGATAATGGAGGCGGAGATATAAGGCATGATGCCCAGGGCAAAGATGGTGGCTCGCTGAAGCGCGCCGCCGGTAAACATATCAAATATACCGAACAGACCGCCTTGCTGATTCATGAAGTATTCCTTCAGGGCCATGGTATTGATTCCGGGAGTAGGAATATGGCCGCCGAGACGGAATATAACAATCAGGCCTATGGTATACAGAATCCGTTTTCGGAGTTCCGGAATTCTGAAGATATTGCCAAATCCCTGAATCAATTAAACCTCCTCGATTGTTCCGCCGGCTTTTTGAATCTTTTCCACGGCAGATTTTGAAAACGCATGAGCCTGAATGATTAGCGCTTTTTGGATTTCGCCGGTCCCTAAAATTTTGACGGGCCGATCACTTTTCCGGATCAAACGGCTTTCCAGCAGTTTTTCGAAGGTAACGGTGTCATTGGGTTGGAAATACTGTTCCAGATCGGAGAGATTCACGACTTGGAATACGGTTTTGAAGATGTTCTTGAAGCCGCGTTTTGGAAATCGGCGGCTGATCGGCATCTGTCCGCCCTCAAACTGAGCCTGGCTGCTGTAGCCCGAACGGGATTTGGCGCCCTTGTGTCCTCGGCCGGCAGTATGGCCCCATCCGGACCCATCCCCGCGGCCGATTCGATGTCGATATTTTCTGCCTTCAAATGTTTTCAGTTTATCAAGCATAGTACCCTCTCATTTATCAATCTTCTGGACATCAACCAGATGAGCAATCTTTGTCGCCATTCCACGGATCGATGGGCAATCTTCATGGATTACGGTCTGATTCAGCCTGCGCAGCCCCAGGGCCTCTGCGATTAAACGCTGATTGCCGGGACGTCGGATCGGGCTGTGGATCAGTTTTATTATGATTTTACTCATTAGGAGCCGCCTTCCCGCCCAGGATGTCACTGACGGTCTTTTGGCGCAACTGAGCGACCATGCCGGCTGAACGCAGTTTCTGCAAGGCCGACCAGGTAGCTTTAGCCATATTATGGGGATTGTTGGATCCCAGTGATTTAGTCAGAATATCCCGGATTCCGGCGGCTTCAAGCACAGACCGGACGGGACCGCCGGCGATCACGCCGGTACCGGGGGTCGCCGGGCGCAACAGGACTTTGCCGGCTCCAAAACGTCCCAGAATTTCGTGGGGAATGGTGAAACGATGAACATAAACCTTCACCATACTCCGTTTAGCACTATCACGACCTTTTCGAATAGCTTCCGCTACTTCGTTGGCTTTTCCCAGTCCAAGACCTACCATACCGTTTCCATCACCGATGGCGACCAGCGCGCTGAATGAAAATCGCCGTCCGCCTTTTACAACTTTGGCCACACGGCTTATATGGATTACCTTCTCAATGAGTTGGTCTTGACTTTCGTTTGGTTTCACTTTCGTCAATGTTATACCCTCATGTTTGAGTGTTAAAAAATCAATCCGCCTTCGCGGGCGCCCTCAGCCAAGGCTTTAACCCGGCCATGATACAAATAGCCGTTTCGATCGAATACGACTTTTTCGATACCCAGGGATTTGGCTTTTTCAGCCAACATCTTACCAACCAGTTTACTCTTTTCCACTTTATTGGCTTTCTGGCTGCTGATATCCTTAAGATGACTGCCCAATCCGGTAAGGCATTTGTGATTGACATCATCCATCAGCTGGGCATAGATATATTTTAGGCTGCGATACACCATCAATCTGGGTCGCTCGGGGGTGCCCTGAATCCTTTTCATGATACGGATATGACGTTTTTTACGAAAATCATTTTTTGATCTAAGTTTTGTGAACATACTCATCATCCTATTCTTCGATTACTTACCAGCGGTCTTACCGGCTTTGCGGCGCACTTCTTCGTCTTTATAACGAATTCCTTTACCCTTATAGGGTTCTGGCGGACGCAGACGACGGATGTTGGCAGCGACCTGTCCGACCATATGCTTATCGATCCCTCGAATGATGATCTTGGTCGGGTCCGGGACTTCTGCGGTGATCCCGGCAGGTAAGGCAAAATAGATGGGATGAGAATAGCCCAGAGCAAATAGCAGGGCATTTTTACCCAGCTTGGCGTTATAGCCGATACCGATGATTTCCAGTTGCTGTTCGAAGCCGGCCGAAACACCCACCACCATATTATTGATTAGGGCTCGGGTCAAGCCGAAAACGGAA
>JAGOEH010000010.1 GCA_017997825.1 Candidatus Delongbacteria bacterium
GCTTAGCTTGCGCTCTCTCTTGTATGGCTTACTGTCAAAGAACTCTCCCTTTTTCAAAGGAATCCCAATATAACCTTTTTACCCTCCCTTGTCAAGCCCTTTTTCATCTTTTTTTAAATCTTTTTTTGATTTTATTTTCTCTCTTTGACTAATTTCTTGCCAACCAACCACTTCTCAACTCGTCCCGAACCCCCTGATCCGGTCCCATCCCGATTCGGCTCAACAACTATCCGATCCATCCTTCTCCCATTGAGTTAGCTATATCGAACCTCAATAATCGCACCCGATGGCATCCTCTCCGATCCGAAAAACACCCCTCCAATTCCATCTCAAGGGGGCACGGACTTCCACCCGGCCAAGCCGACTCCATTCTCTCGGCGGATGGCCGCCGGGCCGCCGCCGGATCAGCCCGGAACCCCCAACTGCAGGATATTCCGTCCGTTTTGATAGTCATACAGAATACTGCTGCATGTGGAACGGATCACCATGATCCCCAGATCATCCTCATGTCGTCCCTCTTCCAGCGGATTCTGGGGCGGAGCCGATTCGGACACCGTCAGCGTGAGGCTATGATCCTTCTCGGAGTAGGCCAGATGGAGATCGATATCGGCAAAATCAGACTGAAGAGCCAGAACTTCCTCTACCAGCAGCATGACGTTATGGGTTGATTTTTTGGAAAGCAGATGTTTTTCACAGAACTGGCCAATCTCTCCGTTCATGGCATGGAGATCATAATCGGGACTGGCAATATGGAAGTTGAAACTCCGGATTCGGCCGATAAAGGCTTGAGTTTTTTCTTTCCGGGGATGATCGAAGATCTGGGATGGGGTTCCCTCTTCATAGATAACCCCTTCATCCATATAGAATACCCGGGTTGAGGTATTGCGGGCGAACTCCATCTCATGGGTAACGATCAGCATGGTCATTCCCTCCTTGGCCAACCGGCGGATCACGCTGAGTACTTCGCTGACCATAGTCGGATCGAGAGCGGAGGTCGGCTCGTCAAACAGAATGATTTCAGGTTCCATGGCCAGGCAGCGGGCAATGGCGACCCGCTGTTTTTGTCCTCCGGATAATTCATCCGGAAAACTGTCCGCTTTTTCACCCAATCCAACCAATTTAAGAAGACGGTGGGCCTGGGCTTCCATTTCCGGCCTGGGTTTCCCCTGAAGCTTGACGGGACCGAGGATCAGATTATCCAGCACCGACAGATGAGCATACAGATTGAAGGACTGGAATACCATGCCCATCCGCTGCCGGAGCTTGGGTACATCGGTATGCTTGTCCAGCAATGGAATATCGTCAATATAGATATGCCCCCCGCTGGGTTGTTCCAGCAGATTCAAACATCGCAGCAGGGTGCTTTTCCCGGTACCGGAAGGCCCAATGATCGAAATGACTTCCCCTTTATGGATTTCAGTGGTGATATCCTTCAGCACGATGTTATTCCCAAAACGTTTATTCAAGTGTTCAATCCGAATCATAATCAATTCTCCCCTGCATTACGGGTTCTTCGGGTATCGAATTTCCAGTTCAGATAATTCAACCCCAGTGAAAACAAGCCTGACAAAGCAAAATAGAGTACCGCGACCATCAACAACGGGAAGAAGGCGTCAAAGGTCCGGCTGCGGATGATATCGCTGGCCTTGGTGAGGTCTTGAACGGCAATATAGCCTACAATCGAGGTTGTTTTCAGCAGTGAGATCATCTCTCCTTTGTAAACCGGTACGATCTGTTTTACAGCCTGCGGCAGAATGATATAAGCAAATGTTTGGAAACGGGTAAACCCGCCGGCAATCCCCGCCTCTTTTTGTCCCGGATCGATGCTTTCGATTCCGGTTCGATAGATCTCGGAAACATAAGCGGCGAAGTTGAATCCGAAGGCCAGGATGGCCACGATGACCGGATTGATATTGATTTTGGCGAATACAACATAAAAGACGATCATCAGCAGGACCAGGACCGGAGTGCCGCGCATCAGCGCAATAAAGGCTTTGGCAAGAGAACTGAGGATCCGGCGCGGGGACATTCTCATCCAACATACACCCGCTCCCAGGAAGGTTCCCAGCAGCGTCGCCAGCAGGGAGATGATTACGGTAACCTTTAGTCCATCCAGAATCAACCGATAACGGTTTTCAAGGATGATATTACTATAGAAACTGTTGCCGATCACTTGCAGCCAAGAACGTTTTTCTTCAACGGCCGAATTCTGTCGGGAGAGCAAGGCGGTAGCATCATAAAAATAGGAATCGGAAAAATCGATCTTGGAGGCCCTTTCTTCGGTGATCATGATCGAGCTGAGGATCATATCGACCTTATGTTGAGTTACGGCTGGAATCAGACTACCGAATTTCATGTCTTCCATTACCAGCTTTCGATCCAGATAAGCGGCGAATCGAGTCATCATTTCGATATCGAAACCGGCCGGTTTTCCATCCACGATGCCCAGAAAGGGGAATCCGCCGGTTTGGACGCATCCGACAGTCAGGTTTCCCCGGGTCCCTTGATTATCAAGCTCGGGCACTAGATAGAGACGATTTTGGATATGGCGTTTGACCATATCATCATAGATACCGGTCTGTCTAATTTGCGCCAGAAAAGCGTTGAACTGTTCGCGCAGCGAATCATTCTGCCGGTCGAAACCGGCCGCGATGGATGTGGGGAACAAGCTATCAGTCACCACTACCAGATCGCTGATCTGGTCTCGGACCTCACCCAGGGTGGCGGAACTCTCAAAAAAGGCATCGATTTTATTATTCTTCAGAGACAGGATCAGATCCGGCCGATTGTCATACTGCAGAATAGTGGCCTGTGGAAACATGCTCTGAGCATACTGATCATAAACCGACCCCATCAATACCCCAATTCGCTTGTCTTTGAGGTCATCGATCGATTGAATCCGTGAGGTTGCAGGCAGATCCAGATATTTTTTCAACGCGATAACCGCAGTTCTAAAATCCAGATAAGGATCGGAAAAATCGATTTGTTTCTGCCGTTCCTCGGTAATGGCGATTCCATCCGCGATAATGTCGGCTTTTCCTGAAGCCAGCGCTGAGATCAAGGCGTCGAATTCCATACTGAAGATCTCGATTTTGAATCCCTGGTCAGCTGCGAATCGGCGTAGCATCTCGATATCGAATCCCACATAGTGATTTTGGACGACCGCCACATAGGGCAGATCGGCGACGGCCACCGCCACCTTCAATCTCTCCCCCTGTTCCGGAGTTGGAATATCGGGCATCACCGCTTCCTCCGGATCCTGTTTACACCAGCGATCCACCATCCGATCCAGGGTTCCGTCCGCTTTGATCCCGGCCAGAAAGGTATTAAAGCGGTTTCTCAGTTCCGGATTATTCTTATTGAATCCGATCCCCAGCGGAAGCGTCAGGGCATCTTTGGTTAAAAATCCGATTTCCGGATTGACTTTCATCATTACGCCGGCAGTAATCGCATCCAGCATAGCCACATCAATCTTGTCCCCTTTAAGCGACATGATCATATCGGCCGTGCCGGCATAACGGAGCAAGGTCGCCTCGGGATAGTTCTGGGTCACAAAACCATCATGGATGGTTCCTACAAAAACCCCGATCCGTTTATCACCAATATCATCCATCTCCCTCAAAATCATGGTCGGAGTCTTAGTTTTATCTTCCGACGGATCATCTCTGACAACGATAGCCAATCCCCCGATATAATAGGGTTCAGAAAAAAGGACTTTTTTGGCCCGTTCTTCGGTGATGGATAGCCCGGCTCCGATCATATCGACTTTGCCGGAAGCCAGGGCCGGAATCATGCCGCCGAATTCCATATTGATAATTTCCAGACGTTTCCCCATTTTCTTGGCAATATGAGAAGCCAATTCAATATCGAACCCGACGATTTGCTGACTGGAATCGACATAAGCGATCGGTTCAACGACGGCGGAGGTAGCATATCGCAGGACACCGTTGATTTCGGGCAGATCAAAATCGGGCATGGGTCCCGGATTTCCCCTCGCCGGTAGCCAGCGATTCAGCATCTCCTGATAGATCCCTTGGCGTTTGATTTCAGCTACTACCGAATCAATCGCGGCTTTCAGTTCCGTATTGCCCATTTGAACGGCAAATCCGTAGGCATCATCGCAAATCATTTCAGGCAGCAACCGCAAGCCTTCGTTCTTAGCCAGAATATTCTGTAGGACCGGTTTATCATAACTGGTTGCATCAGCCTTGCCGCTTTTCACCGCCAGCACACAGTCCATCGTATTGTTGAGATAGATAAAGCGTGCGTCGGGAAGACGCCCGAGAACCAGTTTGTCGGCCGATGTCCCGGAAGGCACCGCGAAGACTTTGCCGCCCTTCAAATCCTCCAAGCTGTTGATCGTCCTTTGGTCCTGGTGACAACCGATCAGCAACCACAACCCAAGCAGTCCATAGACTAAGGACGGGAATACCCGGCACCTCACTTCGCTTTTCATCATCTTCATCTCCTTCTGTTCTCTACCCACAGGCTTTAAAATTTCTCAATTATCTTTACTCATCCGTGATCTCATTTTGTTTCCGGTCTGTCTTCTTTTACAACTTAATCATCCGATCTCCTCAATGCAGAATAATAAAAGAATCCAACTGAATTGTCAACATAAATTGAGGGAGCAAAAGAATCAATATGGGGTGATCCTTCAGCGACACGCTACCTGGTGGATGACACATCCAATTTTTAAAGAAAGTTTCCCATCGAAAGGAAATAAGGAAATATCTTGACAGGGATGTTGATCCGGTATATAATACCTATAATCCCTTGAAGCCTAAACCGAGCGGGCGAGGAAGAGCCGGACAGGCCGGGATCAGGTAAAAACCAACCGTAGTTAACCGGGCTGAACCACGAGAGCCGATTACGCCCTATCACTTCATCCGGGAATGGGTCATGCTTGAACCGAAACGTTATGACCATCGTTTTTTGTTGAAACTGATGAATATCCCCGGCTTGGGGCCATCCCGAATTCAAATGATAGTGGAGTACCCGCTGGATCTGGAGGCTTTCATCAGAACCGCACCTTGGTCAGAGCTTAAACGGCAATTCCATTCGATTCCGGAAAAAATAGTCAAGGAAATTAAGGATTTTCCGTATCAGAAAGCGCTGGACCGTCAACTGGCCATAATGGACCGATATGGGATTGGGATGCTGAGTCCGGGGGATCCGGAGTACCCACTCCTGCTGAGCCGGATTACGGCTCCTCCCCCGCTATTATTTTATAGGGGGAATCCAGCCTGCTTGACACGGGGGATGATCGCGGTAATCGGGACAAGGAGGCCAAGTACTTATGGGATTGAAGTCACACGGCAGATGGTATCGGAGCTGGTGAAGGGGGGGAATGCAGGCATTGTCAGCGGATTGGCGGAGGGATTGGATACGGTAGCCCATCGGACCTGCCTGGAGCATGGAGGCTGGACGGTGAGTATATTAGGGACCGGGCCGGAGCATATCTACCCGGCGGCCAATCACGGCCTGGCAGAGGAGATTATCAAGCAGGGGGCAATTGTTACTCAGTTTTTACCGGGATCGCGGATTAATCCCGGCAATTTCGCGCTTCGCAATCGCATGATCAGCGGAATCTCGTGTGCCGTACTGATCATGGAAGCCGGATTGAACAGCGGAAGCCTGATCACCGCCCGATTCGCCGCCGGTCAGAATCGTCCGGTATTTGCCGTTCCAGGGTCAATTCTTTCCTCCAAGAGCGAAGGCAATAATGACCTGATCCGGAATCAATCGGCTCAGTGTCTGACCCAAGCAGGGCAAATCATGAAATCCCTGCCCGAATTATTTCCCGATTACCGATCCGATCATTCAATTGCATCTGTCCCCGTCACAGCGCGTGAGTATCATATTCTTAAATTAATGGAGCAGGGGTCCTCTCATCTGGTCGATATCCGGTGCTCATTGCCGGGGCCTGTACAGTACCAACTTTATGATATCCTCTTGAAGCTGGAATTGAAAGGCCTGATTCGCCAATTACCGGGAATGGATTACCAACTGGTTAGCTCAAACTATCAACTTCAGATGGATTTAACGGATTAATCGGAACGGCGATCCTTCAGGTCAAAGGCTCGTTCAATCGCCTTCAAACTCGACCAGGGTATGGACATTATATCCGGCCTGAACCAGACGTTTTTTTCCGCCCAGATCCGGCAAATCGATGATGAAACAGCATTCGACAACGTGAGCTCCGAGCCGGGTGATCAAACGGCAGGCCGCCATAGCCGTTCCTCCCGTCGCAATCAGGTCATCCACCATCAGCACCCGGGTATCCGGAAGTACGGCATCCTTGTGAACTTCGATCCGATCGGTGCCATATTCCAACTCATACTCCTCGACTACGGTTTCGGCCGGCAGCTTACCTTTTTTCCGGATCGGAATGAAGCCGGTTCTCAATCGATGAGCCAAAGCCCCTCCGAAAATGAATCCACGCGACTCAATGCCTGCTACCGCCTGAATTCTTAGCCTGGAATACCGTTCCACCAGCACATCGATCGTATAAGCGAACGCATCAGGGTGTTTAATCAGCGTCGTGATATCCCGAAACATGATTCCGGGCTTCGGCCAATCGGGTATGGTTCGGATCTGACTTTTAATCTGGTCGTACATCTTCGATTATCCTTTCTCCCGGTTAAGGTTTAGGGCCGGAATGCGGTTGATTCTCATATAAAATCATATTCAATCGCTGCTGAGCGGTTTGATTCCGGGGATCCAGCTGCAACGCTTTTTCCAGATACGCCTTTCCCATTACGGAATCCTCGAGAGCCAGATAAATGACGGCCAGGTTATAGGCCATCTGACTGTTGTCCGACTGCAAATTGAAGGCCAAACTGGTGAACTCGAGGGCCTTATTGAATTGTCCGGTTTTGTAATAATAATCACTCAGGTTGGTAATGGCCCGAATATGGTTGGGATCGACCTTTAGAACCCGAAACAGCAGATCGACGCCGGACTGGAATTTCTTCTCCCTCATTTCAATCACACTCAGATTGAACAGGGCCGGAACATAGGTAGAATCGATCCGGATGGCGAAATCGAACATCAGACGGGCATCCTCCATCATTTCATACTGAAAGTAGAGATCGCCAATATTGTTGAAGGTCACTTTATCCAAGGGATCCACCCGGAGCTTTTCATACCATGGTCTCAGTTTTTCCACCAGTTCCGGAGGCCCTGATCTAATTTGATGCTGTAAGCGCTCATCCACCTGCTGATCCAAACCGGGTGATCCGCATCCCAGCACCAGCATCCAAAAGAATCCGAATAATAATTTATAGTTCATCAGGTATCTCCTCCTGAATCCGATTCAGCATAGCACTCACCCGAGCCTGGTAAGCTTCGGAAGGAAACTCAAAAAATGGGCCGACTTGTTCCACCACAAAGGAGGAAGCTGCTGTCGCCATCGCCAGTTGCTCCGGCATGGTTTTTCCCATTGCCCGGGCCCTCAACAAGGATCCGGCAAACGCATCCCCGACCCCGGTACTGTCGATGGCATTGGCCGGATATGCCGGCAGGTAGAAATAGTGACCCGCTTCATAGGCCATTGCCCCCTTATCACTCAGTGTAATAATAACAATCGATTCAGGCGGGCTCAGTTCGATCATGGCTTTCATGGCTTCCCGGGGGTGTCGTTTAGGATCGATCCCCGTTAATATTTCGGCCTCCAATTCATTCGGCTTGATGATGTCAAAATGGGTGAGGATTTGCCGGTAATTCTCGGGACGATAGTGAACAACCCGGTTTTGTTCCGATCGTCGCAGAAATCCCTGAGGATCTAGAACATAGGTGGCATGGGGAAACCGAGATTTAAGCTGTTCGATATAATCCAAGGAAATCTCATTCAGAATCGGGCCGGCCAGAATAAACGCGGGCATCTGCTCAAGGCAAGGCCAATGCGTAATCGGATCAGCCTGCTGCCAGACCGTCAGATCCCGTTCAGTGATGGTATGATAGAATAAATTGAAACCGCCGCTTTTCCCATTGACATTCAAACTGTAATCAATTCTCTCCTTCTCAAGGAATTCAAAGCAGATTGCCTGATAATCCGGTCCAATATTGCCCACCACCATGCTGGAACCGCCCAATTTCCGATAGACAATCGCTGCATTGATACTACAGCCGGAAAGTATCCTCGATTCGGTCCTGATGAAGGGGGTCGTGATAAGATCGAAAACGGGATTTCCAATCGATAACAACACATCAGCCTCATTTCTTCAGTATTTTTTCCCGCTGCCGCACCACAAACAGCCGCTGGAAAACCGTTAGGTGAGATAGAACACCATTGATGATAATACATATCTTCAACCAGGGATAAACCGGAAAAAACCGCTGTAAGGCCATTCCCAGAATGATAAGGAATATTTTCTCCTGCCGTTCCGCAATCCCATAGCGGTAATTGCCTTCCGGATCTTTGGCTTCGGCTTTGGCCCGAATATAACTGGCCATACTCATACCGAACAAGGTAAACAACAACCAAAAACCGGATACCCGATCCGTCAGTGCAATCCCCAGCAAAATCAGGAACTCCACATAGCGGTCACTGAGATGGTCATAAACCTCGCCCAAAGGATTAATCTGATTCAGCCATCGAGCGGTTGATCCGTCAGCCACATCCAGCAGAACGGATATCAGGATCAGCAGGATTGCTGTCAGCCACATCTGGCGGTAAATGACATAACACGCCCCTATCCCGGAGAGGATGGACATAGCCGTCAACATATTGGGAGACAACCCTATCCGGTGGCACCAAGTCCCCAGGGGCAAAAAAAAGCGTTCATATTCTTTTCGCATCAAACTCAGCATAAAAATTCTCAATCCGTCATTTTGTATTGAAGCTGGATCACCTGTTGATCATTGGACAAAAAAGATGACAATTCGATCTCTTCGGGAATGAAATAGGTCCAGTTCAAAAAGGTCAGGCTTAATCCCAAACGATTCGGGGCATCGGTGATGACAAAGCGGATGGTTTTGAGGTCGGCAGACAACGGGATCGGGAATACCAGCCGGATAATCGCCGTTGTTCCTTCGATTTGAGACGTCATGATAAGAGGCAGAATCTTGGATTCTTCCGGAATCTGATCGGCCACATTTTCCAGCAGACTGAATATCATGAAATTGAATCCGGTCGGAGAGGTCTTTAGAACCAGGCTTGGGCTCAAGGATTGATATTCCACTTGGATTCGATGTTTGAAGATCAGATTGGATTTCATCAATTCCAGCATGTTGGTTATATTTTCCTGAACTGCAATCCGCTGCCGTTCATTGTAATCAAGACTCTCATTGTACCATTGGAAATTTCGGATCATAGCGGTCAGTTGCTCCAAAATAGCGGCAAATTTCTCATCATTCCCCAAATTTTTTCCGGTCATCTGAGCCAGGCTCAGCTTACCCGAAATAGCCGTAATCGGGGAGCTTATATTGTGAACAAATCCTTCGATCAATCCGTTCATTTTGAAAAAAGGAAGAGATTTCCAAATTGAATGAATAAGCCCGAGTTCATAGGGAATCTGAATCGGTTCATTAGGGGGATGGATACTGGATGGGGAGGGAATTTGCAGGGTTTTCAATTCGGAAAAATCCTGATAGAAAACGCCGATCAACCATCCTTCATCGATCAGGTTCTTAAAGAACAACCGTTCGCCTTGGAGCAGGAAACGTTGGTCAATGATTAAGACAAAAGGGAGGTAATCCTGGTTCCTGATCCATTCCAGATAGGCGAAGCGTTTATCCGAGAAACAGATCTGATGGCCGGATAATGCAAAAGGAAAGGTCTGAGTCCATTCACTCAGTTTTTTGACTGGATAGGGGGAGATAAAAAGAATCCGCATAGTTTTTCCTTTGGGTAATCATTCTGTTAGATAGCGAATAATAACGCTAAAAACATCCTCCAGATGATTGAAGGCCACCCCGATTACTTCCTCATGGCTAAGGTTATTGATTTGGCTGTAGTTGACCGGAATCCGGTTGGTGATGAGTGAAAGACCCAAAACATTCATCCCCAGTGCTGAAGCGGCTTCAGCTTCCAGTACGGTGGACATGCCGATCATGTCAGCGCCGAACGCTTGATAAGCCGAGGCTTCACTCGGTGTTTCATACGCCGGCCCCAGCACCCCGGCATAGATTCCTTCAGAGCAGGTTAACCCCGAATTGATCAGCAAACAGCGCATTTTTTCCCTGCATCGTTCCGAATAAAGGGGGCTAAAGTGCCACGTTTTGGATTGGATTTTGCGGCGGGTGCCATTGAGGTGATCGGAGATCAGAACAATCTGACCGATTTTGAAGTCCGGATTGAGGGCGCCGGCGGCATTGGTTAAAACAATCTCATGCGCCCCCATACGGTGGGCTAAAATCACCGGTAAAACAACATCTTCCGGTGTTTTTCCGGCATACATATGGAAACGGCCGCCCAAAATCAGAGTTTTTAAATGATCCACATAAAAAAGGGCATTTTGATGCCCGGTCACATGAGTTTCACCCCAACCCAAATCGGAAAACGGCACCCGGATCATGCCGGGGATCCATGATTCCAGTTTGGTCGCCCAGCCGGATCCCATCACCATCGCCTTATGGACAGGCCCCATCAGAGTACGACATACCCGGAACGCATCGTCGCATCGCTCCAGCACCTCCAATGGCAGGATTAGTTCATCGGTAAAATCTACCATAGCCATTCCAGATTATTTTCGGTTTATATAATTCCAAAAACAAGGCATTCGTGTCATTAATATACTCAATTTCGAATTGTTGTCAAGTTTTTTTTCGGCCCACCACTCGATCCGGGCGTTAAAACTCGATGCGGGAACCGAGTCGGAATGCCCATCGGCATTGTGGCGAACCGGTCAGGGGAAAGGCAACCTCGATTCGGATTATGCCGGCGATATCGCCTATGCCGGCACCGATTTCTCCAAGAGGACGCCGGCTAAAATCAATAGGATTATATCCCGGTTGATTCATTGTAAGGGGACTCAGCCATCCCCACTGGGTAAAAACAAAACCATCCCATCGCTGACCCCATTCCGGCATAACAGCGATCGGCGGAGTGGTCATCTCCAGGAAAAAGCAGGCATACTGGTCTCCGATCCATAAATCACCCGGCAGGGTTTTGAAGCTATTGGGCTCAGCCAGAATCGGCTGATCGGAGGGAAGATGAAACCCACGCTGAATGATCGGATCACCCCACAGTATCCCACCCTGTACGGCCAGTGAAATCCACCGGAAGTAGCTCGCTTCTCGATTAATCCAAAGGCTTGCGTGGAATTGGGTAAAATTGAACGGATCCGACCAGCCTCGGGCCAGATAAAGACTCACATCCGTAAACTCCAGATTCAGCCTGCGTTTTCTCAGCAATCCGAAATCATCATACCGTCGGGTTCTCCAGTGCAGTTCCAGCTCACTCATCACCATTCGCCCGGAATTGATAATCAGGGGAGATCGGGGTCGGCGGTCACGGTTGAACAGCGACCAGGTGGTAGAATAGGTGACTGAACGCTGGTCAGCCACACCGAAACGGATCCTCGTTTCAAGCCCGGTCGACCATTCTTTGCCGAGAGCCGCCGCCCGCAGCTCCTCCCGGATAAAATCAGGATTGTATTCCTTAAGGATCAGGCTTTCGTAGGTCGATCCGATTAAACTATAAGCATTAAATGGATCAACAAACCGAATGCCGTTAAAGTATTCCATCTGCAGCATCATGCCGCCCGATACCGGAACAGCGGCCGACAGATGAGTTTTCCAGGCCCGATCCCCCAGTCCGTACCCCCATCCAATCGACAGTGGTGTCCAGCGGGAGATATAGCGACCATCCAACCCCAGGCCCAGGGTATGTCCTTCCACCGGATTAAAATGGTAAAGATCGGACCATTGAGTCAACGGCACCTCGCTTAGTCGGTTTCGGATCATCATGACCGGCTGGGAACCTAACCATCGGCTCAATCGATCTTGATCAGAGGGATGATGATGGCCGAACGGAGGAAGAGTCGCAATTCCGGTTTGCGCTACATACTCTCTGACACGTGGTGTATTCCGATTTTTATGAATAATCTGAGCCTCTTCGGTCAGCAATGAAACCGGATTGATCCGGTGGGAACTGAACAGCATGTAATGAGCAATTTGAAGCGTTGTAAATCCCGGAAGACCGGTATCCATGGTATAACGAAAAGTCTGAAACACTGGAATAATTCCGCTGGTATCGTCAGGTCTATAATGGACTTCCAGAGATATCCCCCGTCTAAGCCCCGATCCCATTGCGGGAACTGTCTCCCCTCTCAATTCGAGAATGCGGAATCCATCTTCCTGGATAAAGAGACAACCGGAAAGCAAGGGCAATTTGTTATCCAGGGGATAGAATGCAATAACCCAGATCCGGCGCTCTTCGACCCGAAGCTCATCCAGCAGGCAAAAGGCATAATAATCTTGGCTGTTATGCGCCAGCGGACTGAGAACCGCCAACTCATCCAGGTAAAAATGGGAATCTCCCCAATAGGGATGGACAGTCGGATATAGAATATCACTTAAAAAGAGCTCCGATCCGGACTTATTCTTGCGAACAACCTGCTGTTGAAAACAACCGGGATGACGATACCCAAACCATCCATAGATATCAGCCGAGGCATTCATCGGGGCCCCGAGCAGTCCGGATTGGATCCGGCTGATCTGAACCCGGTGATGAAAACACAAATCAAAACCATGTAGACGGCTACGGGAAACCTGCAGATGACCCCGGACACTGTCCAAAATCGGATCAATCGAGCCGTAAGAGCGATAGTTGCATTCCGGACTGGAATCGACAGGCTGTAAAGTTCGGAGAATTTCACTTCCCGTTTCCGGGGGCGATGATAGGGATAAACTATCGGGAAAATATCCCAGCCGCTTAAAAAATAGTTTTGACGTAAACTTCGGGAGCACCAGCCGGAACCGGCCGGACGGGTCGGTCATACCCAGGCATTCTCCCCGGCAATCATAGATCTCGACCCAGGGGATCGGTTCACCATCCGGAGCTGCAATTTGTCCGGAAAGCATATCTGCACTGATCGTGGCAAGCTCCATGATCTGAATCAGGCAGACAATCATGATAAAAAACCACTTGAATTTAGGCATAAGATTGTTTATTATTAAGAATTGTGTTAAGAGTTCTCATCCACCAATCAACCGATTATGGAAACTGGAACCAGAATATAAAAAGCCCATTCAAATGTCAAGTTGAAAAGTCTGCCTAGGAGCCAGGGATGATCTTTTTGCAAAACATTGATCTAAGTTTTGGAGTTCAAACAATTTTCGATAATATATCCCTCAGCATCCAAAAAAAGCAGCGGATTGCCATTGTTGGTCAAAATGGTGCCGGAAAAACGACTTTTTTTAGATTGATTTTGGAGGAGATTCAACCGGACCATGGGGAACTGACCAAGGAAAAAGGACTGGTGATCTCTTATTTACCGCAGCAGGTGATCCAGACATCAACAGTCTCCGCGATCGAAATGGCCTTGACCGCCTTTACCCACTATCAGGAGATGGAGGAAGAGATCAACCGGATGCAGGGTCAGCTTGGAGAGATCTCGGACAAAAATCAATTGGATGAGCTTTTACAGCGAATCGGTGAAAAGCAGACGGTACTGGAAACCCATCACTATTTCCAGAAAGAGAAGGAAGCCGCCAAGGTTTTGGAAGGGCTGGGGATCAAGGAAAAGGATTTTCAAAAACCGGTACAGCAGTTTTCCGGCGGATGGCAGATGCGGATCCTTCTGGCTAAAATCCTGCTGAATCCCGGGCATGTATTGCTCTTGGACGAACCGACCAACCATTTGGATCTTCCAACCATCCAATGGCTGGAAGATTATCTGCGTGATTATGAGGGTGCCATACTTCTGATTTCACACGATCGATACTTTATCAATCATCTGGCTGATGAGATCTGGTTTTTTAACCGGGGTCGAATTCATCGATTCCCCGGTAATTATGAGAACTTTCTGGAGCAATGGGAAGAGCACCAGATCCAGGCTCAAAAAAAAGTGGAACGGATTCAGCGTAAGGCCACCCAGTTTGATCATTATATCTCGCGGTTCCGATCCAAAGCCCGACATGCCAGTAATGTCCAAAGCAAAATCAAGCAGATGCAGCGGCTGCAGGATGAACTTCCGGAATTGATTACCAGCACATTGGAAAAAACGTGGAGTTTCAAGCTTCCCAATTTTGACAAGGGGGGAGCCCGCACCATCCTGGTGGAAAATCTTTCCAAGGCTTATCAAGGCCGCACCATTTTCAACCATATCAGTTTTGAAATGCTGGCTGGGGAAAAAGTGGCCCTAATCGGGGCCAATGGGGAGGGAAAATCCACCCTGACCCGTCTGATCAGTGGAATTGAAAAACCGGATTCCGGCCTTATCCAGTATGGACACCGTGTCAAGATCGCTTATTATTCTCAGATGAGTGACCAAATGCTAAATCCAGAAAACAGCATCTATGATGAGTTGTTTCAACATGCCTCAACCACCATGATCCCTCATATCCGCTCAATCCTGGGTGGATTCCTGTTTTCAGGTGATGAGGTACTGAAAAAGATTAAGTTACTGAGCGGCGGAGAAAGAACCCGGGTTTCATTTGCCAAATTTCTGCTCTCCGATGCCAATTTTCTGATACTGGATGAACCGACCAACCACCTGGACATTCCCTCCAAAGAAGCTTTATTTACCGCTCTGAGTGAATATGAAGGCAGTATTCTGCTGGTCACTCACGATCGGTATTTTCTCAATCTGTTCGCCCAGAAGATCTTTCATATCGCGAACCAACAGCTTAAAATCTATCTGGGTAATTATGATTGTTTTAAAAATTCAATCGAAATCGAAACAGCGCCATCAGCCGGAACGAATCCGACGGCTACGCTTCTCAAGGAAAAAAGCTCGTCCCGGGATATCCGTCGGGAAAATGCGCTGCGCCGGCAAAGCATTACCGATGATCGAAAAAAAATGCAGCTTCATTTGAAAGAGCTGGAACAGCAGATCGCCGATTACGAACAAGAATATACCCAGATCGAACACCTTCTTTGTCAGCCCGATGCTTATAAAAACGAACCGGAATTTGTCCGGCTCAACCGCCGGTATAAAGAGATTCCGGCCCAACTTGAACAAGCCTATCAGGAATGGAGTGATACCGAGCAACTGTTGAATCAGTTGTTGGAATCGGTTAATCTCAACTCATAACCCCGGAGAATCCATGCAAATAAAAATCAAGCCATCGGAACTCAAGCCAGGCATGAAACTGGTTTATGGACTGGTGCATCAAAATATAAAGCTATTTCATGCCGGAACCGTTCTGAATGAGGCGGCGATTCAAAAAATAAAACAACTGGGAGACGAACATCATACCATCACCGTTGAGAGTCAAACACCCCCGCCGAAATCCGGTTTGGTGGTCACGAATGAAAATGGTAAAATTAACAGCAAAGCCACATTTACCAATATTGTAATGGATATACGGACCCGGGTCAAGAAAAAATGATCAGGGGTGATCCAACTGGGATCTAACCAGATTCCGGCCCTGATTTTTAGCCAGATAGAGAGCCTGATCCGACCGATTAATAAAGGATTCCACATCATCCTGATTATTCAGTTCCGCCACCCCCAGACTGATGGTGATTCGGAGTATTTCGTTCCGTTTATAGGTAAAGGTTATATCTTCAATTATCTTACGGATTTTTTCCGCTACCATCAGAGCCGATTCGAGCGTGCAGTCATACAGAAGAACGGCAAACTCTTCTCCGCCGTATCGGGCAAAAAAATCGGTTTCTCTTAATATATCACGAATATTCTTGATGATCCGGATGATGGCATTATCTCCGACCCGATGGCCATACTTGTCGTTAATCATTTTGAAATGATCGATATCGAACATAATCAAGCTATGAGGCACCAAATGACGGCGAAAGAGCTTGACCGTCTCATCCATTTTGTGATCGAAAGCCCGTCGATTGTAAATACCGGTCAATCCATCCAGCATAATCTCTTTTTCCATCATACGGGTGGTTTCCTTGATGCTCTCCAGTTCCCGCTGGGCTACCCGCAGCTTTTCCTTCAGGTTCTCGATCTGCTGCTGCCATTCCAGGATCTGGTTTTGTTCATCCCGTCTCTGTTCTTCGATTCGATTACGAAGTCCATCCAGAGCCGAAAAAACATTGCCGCGCAATCCCTCAAAACTGTCATTCTCCTTGAATAACTGGAAGGTTTGGCCGATGGAATCGATCCGTTGACGCAAATCGGCCTGGAACATCTGCTGCGACTCATTACGTTGTTCACTCGTTTTTTGAAAGTGTTCCACAAACTCCTGTTCGGTCTCCAATAACCTGGAGATTAGTTCGTGTAAAAAATTATCAATTTCAGCCCGGCGGTTCTGGTATTCATATTTTAATTCCTGCAATAGATCGACCAGGGTCTCCAGGTATTGATCCAGTTTATCCAGTCTAAAATTCTTTAAAAAATCATCCAGAAACTTCTGAGACTTCCGATTGATGCGGTCATAGCCCGGTAAATTAATCTCTGATGTCAGATGCTGAAATTTCTGGTAAACAATTTCACTGATCCGGCCGATTTCAAATTCCTTCTGTTCCTTGGCAAACAATCTGGAAAGCAATCCATGTTTAGCGGGTTTCTGTTCCTCATCGCCTCCCATATGATGTTTGAAGACCTCATTTTTTATCTGAGGAATCAAGGATTCGATATAACTGATTGAAAGATCCGATCCACCTTCGCACGATTTCATGGTTTCTTCCAGATTCAGGTACCAGGAGTATTGTTTCAGTGGGTCAAGCGACAGGAGGGTACAGGCCAGATTTCTGAGATTACGGTCTTTTGTATCCGACAACTGGCGAAGTTCCAGGACCTGACGTTCAAGGAAAGCGTAATCCTTCTGAATATCGCTCAACTGCTGATTCAATTTGCGGTTGAGATCATCGAAATCGGTAAGGTTGGAGGATTTACTCTGGAGAATATCCATGATCGGAAAGTTTTGCTTAAAAAGGATCTTCAGGGTATCGGCCGTTACCGGTTGTTTGCTGCGGGATATCTCTTTGATGATCGCCAGGACTTCCCGACTCAGGATATCCAGTCTCTGAATTGAATTTTCCATTACATATGCTTTTTGATGCTATCGGTCAGGCGTTCTTTGGATTGCAGCCCGACGATCGTTTCCACCGGACTCCCATTCTTGAAAATCATGATGGTGGGGACACTCATAATGCCATACTGACGGGCAAAATCAGGAGATTCGCCGACATCACAGGTCATGAAACGAGCATTGGATTGATAGGTGGTGGCGATCTCCTCGAACAGAGGCGCCAATTTTTTGCAGGGACCGCACCAGGTTGCACTGAAATCGACGACCACAGCGCTCTGGGCATTGAGGATTTCCTGAAAATTTGTGTCATTGATACTCGGCAGATTGGACATGGAACGCTCCTTTTCGGATTGGTACTATCTCAGGCCGATCAAGCCATGGAATCCTAGCCATTCTTTAAGATTAGCGGGTATAGTCTGATTAAGTGAGTAAATAATAAAAACCATAGGGTTTGTCAATATTTTTTTTTCGTTCGATTTTTGCGGGTTCTGGTTTCGGTATCAGGGTTGAGATGGGAGTTCAGGAGGGGAACCAGGAACTGTCCTGTATAGGAGTGAGGAACAGCGGCCACCTCCTCGGGAGTACCGGAAGCTACAATCCGGCCCCCGTCATTCCCGCCCTCCGGACCAAGATCGATAATATAATCAGCGGTCTTAATCACATCGAGGTTATGCTCGATCACAATCACGCTGTTTCCTTTATCGACCAGGCGGTTAAGCACACTAAGCAGAAATTGAATATCTTCCAGATGGAGACCGGTAGTAGGTTCATCCAGAATATAGAGTGTTCGTCCGGTCGCCCGTTTCGAGAGTTCCGTCGCCAACTTGACCCGTTGAGCCTCTCCGCCGGAAAGGGTTGTGGCCTGTTGTCCCAGGTGGATATACCCCAATCCGACTTCCAGCAGTGTCTGGAGTTTATTCCGAATGGACGGGATATTTTCAAAAAATTGAAACGCTTCCTGAACCGTCATATCCAGCACATCCGCAATCGTTTTTCCGTTGTACTTGACTTCCAGAGTTTCACGGTTATAACGCTTCCCCTTGCAGGTTTCACAAATAACATAAATATCGGGGAGGAAGTGCATTTCCACTTTAATAATACCGTCTCCACCACAGGCTTCGCATCGGCCTCCCTTAACATTGAAACTGAAACGTCCCGGGGTATACCCTCTCATTTTGGCTTCCGGTAAACGACTAAAGAGATCCCGAATAAAAGAAAACACCCCGGTATAGGTAGCCGGGTTGGATCGGGGCGTTCGGCCGATCGGGCTTTGGTCGACATTAATCACCTTATCCAGATATTCCAGGCCGGTGATCCGTTCATAGCTTAAACAGGGGATATGGCTCCGATAGACCTTTTTAGCCAGGATCGGATAGAGGGTTTCGTTAACCAGGCTGCTCTTTCCGGATCCGGATACCCCGGTCACACAGATCAGTATTCCCAGGGGAAATCGGACGCTGATATTTTTAAGGTTATTTCCCGAGGCTTTGACAATCTCGATATAGTTACCATTAATACGGCGTCGTTGATCGGGCAGGACAATCTTTTTTTGTCCGGTCAAATAGGCTCCGGTGAGCGAATCCGGATTATCGGCCAATTCCTGGGGCGTTCCCTGGGCAACAACCCACCCCCCATCCACGCCGGCCCTGGGACCTAAATCGATAACATGATCGGCCGCCCGAATCGTATCCAGGTCATGTTCGACCACAATGATCGTATTTCCAAGATCCCTCAGATGAGTCAGAGTCTCGATCAGTCTGACATTATCCCGTTGGTGAAGCCCGATACTGGGTTCATCTAAAATATACAAAACCCCCATCAATTGGGAACCGATCTGGGTAGCTAATCGGATCCGTTGGGCTTCACCCCCCGATAAGGTGTAAGCGGTTCGATCCAGGGTCAGATAATCCAGGCCGACATTCACCAAAAAATTCAACCGTTCCCGGATCTCTTTGATAATCTGACGGGATATTTCGCGATCGGTCGGAGTCATCTCCAATCCGGAAAAGAACTGTCTTAACTCCTTAATCGACATAGCGGTAACATCTGCAATACTCTTATCCTGAATCCGAATCGAAAGGGCTTCCTTTTTCAATCGCTTGCCCTGGCAGGTTGGACACGGTTGGGTGGTCATGAAGGTCTCAATCCAGCTTTGAATTGATTCCGAATCGGTTTGTCGGTATCGGCGCATCAGATTATTACAAATACCTTCGAAGCGGTTATGGTTTTCCCAGACCCCTTTACCGTCGGAATGGCGGATCGAGATATGAATGGGTTCGGGGCTGCCGTAAAAAATAATCTGCTGAATGGATTCCGGCAGATCCCGAAAGGGAGTATTCAGATCAAACTTAAAATGACGGGCCAGGGAATGGATCATCTGCATGTAGATGGTTCCCTGCATATTGATGGGAAGAATAGCTCCATCATTGATCGTCAGTTCAGGATTGGGCACCACCAGATTCGGATCAATCTCCAATCTGGTTCCCAGGCCGCTGCAGTCTTTGCAGGCGCCAAAGGGAGAGTTGAAAGAAAAAAAGCGGGGTTCAATTTCATCATACGAGATTCCACAATCGGGGCAGGCCAGTTTTTCGCTGAACAGGAAGTCCTGGTTTAGGTCATCATTGACCACAATGACCAGTCCCTCCGAGAGGCGAAGGGCGGTTTCCAGTGAATCCGTCAGACGATGGCGGATGGTATCGGAGGATTTGAGCCGATCGACCACGACTTCAAGGGTATGTTTCTTGTTTTTCTCAAGACGGATTTCATCCTCCAGCATTCGGATCTCTCCATCAATCCGTATCCTCACGAATCCTTGCTTCTGCATTTCACTCAGCAGATGGGTGTATTCGCCTTTGCGGCCCCGGACCAGAGGGGCCAGAATCATGAAGCGCGTTCCCGATTTCCAACTCATCAGGGTATCGGTCATCTGCTGTACGGTCTGAGATGCGATAGGCTTGCCGCATATATAGCAGAACGGCTTGCCGATCCGCGCAAAAAGAAGCCGCAGATAGTCGTAAATCTCGGTCACGGTTCCTACGGTGGAACGAGGATTGCGGGTGGTCGTTTTTTGTTCAATCGAGATGGCCGGCGACAACCCATCAATAGAATCGACATCCGGTTTTTCCATTAATCCCAGAAATTGCCGGGCATAAGCCGACAATGATTCCATATAACGGCGCTGCCCCTCCGCATAAATCGTATCAAACGCCAGCGACGATTTTCCGCTACCTGATAATCCGGTGATTACCACCATCTTATCACGAGGAATCCGAACCGTGATGTTTTTAAGATTATGCTCCCGGGCTCCCCTTACCTCGATAAAGGATTCATGATCATTTTTCAAAGACAATCTCCAATTTTCGTTTGACTTTAATGAATTCGATAACATTTAATGCCGTATGCTTCTGCTTGAGAATGGCAATCAGAACGGTTACACTTTCAAAATCCACCCGGGAAAAAATTACCTCATAAGGGGTTAGGATCGTGAGAATCTCGGTCATTCGTTCATTCTGAAGCCGATAGGCAACATAAAACACACTTCCGGAGGTGATGATCCGATGATTCTCCAACTGAATCACCAATTGTTCCGCTCGAACCCCAAAATTGAGTTTCCGGCTGATCATGTCCTGGTGAAGTCTAATCGAATTGCGGATGACAGCCAGGATCTCGTTCATAAAAGCGGATATCCGGTAGAATTCGTTCAGATGATAATAAAAATGGATTAATATATCCTGTGGAAACTCGGTAAGGTGCTGGATAATGTGATCCAGTTTATCATTATCCATTACCCTCATTCCTTCATCAAAATCCCGGTATTTCGGGAGATAATGGCATAGAATTTCTTTGATCTTGCCGTAAATCTCCTCGCTCTTGGACCACAATTCGGTTTCCACCCGCAAATCGACAATATTTAATTCATTCTGGTTCATACGGGAAGCCGGAGAGATCTTGAAAATATGGAATCCGGGGATTCGACTCAATTCAACAGCAAAACTGATCGCGAAATTAATCGTATCAGTCAGGTGGAATCCATGGACTACGATCAGCTTGAATTCAACGAAATACTCCTGCCGGTTCTCCAGACTGAAATAGAACTGGGGGATACCGGTTTTTTCACACTCATTCCGTAGAATAGGGATAATGGCTCTGCCATACTGCTCGAATCCACCGATTTTATCAAACGATTCCAGACTCAAGAGATATCCCTGATTCCGCAGCGTTTCGAAGGCTGTCTCGATCCGACGGATCCATTCAGGTCCATACCAGTTTTCCGCCGGATCATTGATCTCGATCCGGATGATGGCAATGTCATCCACCATATATTTCTTAATGTAGCGGATAATAAATCGAGGAACAGACTTTCGTAAGGCGGCCAACACCATATTCAGATTGACCTTTCCCTCGCGGGTCGCCACGCTGATCCCGGTCAGTTTTTCTCGGATGGTTTGCAGATTTTTAACATGATAAAAAAAGCTGAATTCGGAGTTATCCTTAAGACTCTTATAAAACCGGTAGTTATTAATGATCTGGTCACACAGATCCCCGGGTATCCGTTCTGAGATATAGGCTTTGGTCCGATTGGTAAAGAACTTGATGACCTCTCCTTTTTCGCGTATCAGATCATCGGCCAGTTCTTTGGCGCAGCGATTCCGGATCATGGCAATGACTTCCTCATACACCTCCAGTTTCTGAACCTCCTGAGATATTAAATAACTGATGGGAGCGCTTTGCAGAGTTGCCCGTTCAATAATGGATTTCAGGAAAACCTTTTGGAACTGGAAACGGTCATATTCATGGGGTTGCAGAATCATTCTGAAAAAAATGAAGGCCTTTTTCTGATCCTGATAAGGGAATTGGAATCCATGAGTAAAGTTGATATTGAACTCAGCGTTATGTAGATATCCGCTGATGGTTTCGATCATTCCCGGCCAATCCGGGGCGATCACGCCGATATCGATCCGGTAATCCGGGTCCTGTTTTGTATCCTTGAATTCCACCATAATGGTTTGAGGGTTTTTAAGGTATTGGTGGAAGAGTGAAACGAAGAACTGGTCGAGGTAGACTTCATTCTGTTGATTGATCCGCTTGATATAGTCAAGACAGGAGAAGATGCAGGAATCATTGGCCATGATTCACCTCAATTCTATTGGATCATGGTTGTTTAAAAAACTTATTCAATTGCGGAATGGAATAGCAGTTGATCACATCGGCAGGGGTTAATCCGCCTTTACGGGCAATCCCGATCCTGTAATCCGGATCATCGATACTCTTGGTGCGATGGGCATCGGGATTGATAGCGAAATGTATTCCCCGGTCGCACGCCGGTTTTATCCAGCGCCAATCCAGGTCGAGGCAATACGGACCGGCACTGATTCCAAGAATTTTCCGATAGCGGGTGGCTTTCTGAAAGGCCCGGATCGTGAAGGGATTCTCTCCCTTGAATTTCATCAGCTCCGCCACCTCCTCCAGGAACTCCGCTATATCTTTGTTTTTCATCATGATCAAATCCTTCAAACCCATTTTCTGATAGACGACGGAGCCTGATAGGTTTCAAGATAGTCGATAATCTGGTGATCATCCGATGATATCGAGATAAAATCCATAAATTCAGATTTCATAAACCCCAGCTGAACAGTTTTTTCAAGCATCCTAACCAGGGGAGTATAATAGTCCAGGCAATTATAAAGGATAATCGGTTTGGAATGATATCCCAATTGTTTGAGCGTCATGATTTCCAACAATTCCTCCATGGTCCCGATTCCACCGGGGAAGGCGATGAACCCATCGGCCAGATTCTCCATCAGCTCTTTTCGTTTTCGCATATCCGGAACGATAATCAATTGAGTCAGGCCACGATGAACCACCCCTGGAATATTCAGTTTTTCAGGAATGACGCCGGTGACTGGCCGATTATGATTCAGAAAGATTTGAGCTACCTTTCCCATGATTCCGATATCCCCGCCTCCATAAATCAATTCCATGTCGCGACGGGCCAACAACTCGGCTATCGATTGGCAGCAGCGGGCATATTCGGCCGGAATGTTATTACTGGAAGAGGCATAAATACAGATTTTTTTGAGTATCATCCAAAATCCATGTTCAGTTTGAGGTTATTCAAAAGGATCAGAGTAAGGGTCAAGCCGCATCGGGTTTATCCTTCACTCTTTCATCGTATCACTTGTCTATCAATCATTTTGTTACCGGCATCCGAACCATAATACTATTTGTTCCGATAAAAGTCAATTCAAAACCCGGGACTAAATCCGGTTTGGATCTTTTTACTTGACAACCCTGATAATATTTATATTATTATCAATAGCCTCTTATTATTTAAAACGATATCGGCAGCAGGTGCCAAAAATCTGCTGCCGTTTTTCATTTAGGGGCTAAACGGGCATTTTATCAATCCGATCGGGATCAGCCATGTGCCGCCGGCCGGATAAACACCATTCATACCCGTCGGGAGTGACTAAAAAAACGGATATACATAACGGGAACAACCATCAGAGTCAGCAGAGTGGAAAACAGCATTCCTCCAACCACTGCGATCCCCATTGAGATTCGGCTTTCGGAGCCGGCTCCCAGAGCCAATGCAATCGGAAGGGTTCCCAGAATTGTAGAGAGACTGGTCATCAGAATAGGCCGAAAGCGGCTGACGGCGGCATGAACGACGGCCTCCCTTACTCCCAGCCCGGCTTCACGCTGCTGATTGGCAAATTCGACAATCAGAATACCGTTTTTTGTAACCAGACCGATCAGCATAATTTGACCGATTTCACTGAAAATATTCAGGGTTTGATGGAACAACCACAGCGAAAAAAGAGAGCCGGCCAAGGCCAGAGGAACCGTAACCATGATAATCAGAGGAGATCTGAAACTCTCAAACTGGGCAGCCATGATCAGATAGATCAAAACCAAAGATAGCAGGAAGGTCCACAGCAGAGAGGAGGAACTTTCGACGAAATCTTTGGAGGCTCCGGCTAAGGCCGTACTGAATGTTTCATCCAGCACCCGGCCCGCGATACGGTCCATGCCGGCTATCCCGTCCCCGATGGTCTTCCCTTCGGCCAGATTGGCGGAAACGGTAGCGGATACATAGCGGTTGTATCGATAGAGCTGAGGAGGCCGGCTGCCGGATTCATACCGAATCAGGTTCGTAATCGGAACCATTTGGCCGGAACCATTCCTGACATAAAGATATTGGAAATCATCCGGTTGACTTCTTAACTGGGGATCGATCTGAGCGATGATTTGGTATTGTTTGGAGTTCATGATAAAGTACCCGAATCGCTGACCGCTGTATGCCAGTTGGAGGGTTTGGGCAACATCCTCAACTGACAGATCCATCTGGCGGGCTCTGGCGCGATCGATGGAAACCACCAATTCAGGTTTATTGAATTTCAGGTTGACATCCACCATGTTGAAGGTGGAATCCTGGCCGGCCCGGCGCATGAATTCGGGCAGAATTTGCCTGAGCCGGTCGATATCCTGGGCTTGAATCACATACTGAACCGGAAGTCCAAAGCGTTGAGTGCTGACGGAAAGCTCCTGTCCGACAATCAGGCGGACATCCGTAATCCGTCGGGTTAAGCTGGAAAGATGTTGATAAATCTCCTGCTGGGATCGAGAACGTTGATTGGGCGGCGTCAACATGAGGCGGGTTGAGCCGCTGTTGACGGAACCGGAACCGCCGAATCCGGGAGCGGTAAAGCTGATCATGACATCACGTTCCGGAATATGATCCTGGATCAATTGATCCAAATCCAGGATATAACGATCCATCAGTTGAAACGAGGTGCCCTCCGGTGCCGTGGCTGAAATTCTAAGCGAACTGCGATCCTCCAAGGGTGACAATTCGAGAGGCAGGATAAAAGCCAAACCGGCAATCAACAGGCCACAACCGATCATAATGGACCAGGCCAACCACTTCCGCTCCAGATTCCATTCCAGAAATTGACGGTACCGATCCGTCATCCATTCAAAATATGGCTGGGTTTTAAGATAAAATTTGGAATGGCCGGTTTTATGGGATAAAATTAAAACGCTCATCATCGGCGTCAAAGTCAGAGCCACAAATGCGGATATCAGAATAGCTCCGGCCAATACAATCCCGAACTCCCTGAATAACCGACCGGTCAGCCCCTGCAAAAACATAATCGGTAAAAAAATTGAGGCCAGAGTCGCAGTGGTGGAAATGATAGCAAAAAATATCTCACTCGATCCCTTTTCACCCGCCTCGATCGAGTTCATTCCCTTTTCCGTTTTAGCATAGATATTCTCCAACACCACAATCGCATCATCCACCACAATCCCAATCGCCAACACAACGCCCAGCAGGGTTAGAATATTGATCGAAAAATCAAACAGGTACATGATAAAAAAGGTTCCAATCAGCGAGATCGGAATCGCCACAATCGGGATCATGGTCGTTCTCCAGTCACGCAGGAAAAGAAAAATAATCAGAATGACCAGAATAAAAGCCAATAGAATGGTTTCCTCGACCTCTTTGACCGAATTTTTGATAAAACGGGTGAAATCATATCCGTTTTGGATTTCAACATCTTTCGGGATATCGCGTTTGATATCCTCAAGCCGTTTATAAAATTGGTCGGCGATTTGAATATGGTTGGAGCCGGGTTGGGGAACCAAGCCCACCCCGATCATCGGAATTCCATTACGGCGTAGCACAGTTCGTTCATTTTCAGGACTTAAGACGGCATATCCGACATCCCGTAAGCGAATCAGATGGGTATTATCCTCCCGAATAATCAACTGGTTGAAATCCTCCTCGGTCGTCAGACGTCCCAGGGTCCGCAGGGTTAATTCGGTATAACATCCCTCGATCCGTCCTGACGGCAGATCGATATTCTCCTGTCTCAAGCCGGAACGGATATCCTGCATGGTGACATGATGAGCCGCCATTTTGCGGGGATCAAGCCATAACCGCATCGCATACTTCTTTTCACCCCAGATCTGGATCTGGCTGACTCCCGGAATGGTCTGCAGACGTTCCTTAAATATAGTATTGGCAATATCGGTTAATTCCAGCAGGTTTCTTTTATCGCTGCGCAGGGTGATCAAGAGGATGGTGGAGGCATTGGCATCGGCTTTACGCACTACCGGCGGATCGACATCGGACGGCAGGGAGCGTGTAGCTCGTGAAACCCGATCCCGAACATCATTAGCAGCGGCTTCCAGATCGACGCTCAAATCAAATTCGACGGTAATCGTGCTTCGTCCTTCCGCACTGGTTGAACTCAGGCTGCGGATCCCATCGATTCCATTGATGGATTCTTCCAGAGGCTCTGTAATTTGGGTCTCGATCACATCCGAGTTGGCTCCGGTGTAAGTAGTACTAACATTGATAGTCGGCGGATCGACGTTCGGATACTCCCGCACGCCTAGAAACGTAAAACTGATGGCTCCCATTATAATGATCAACAATTGAAGGACTATCGTCAGGACGGGTCGGTGGATACTGATGGTGGATAATCTCATGGCTGGAGCTCCGGAGACTCGATTTGATCGATATCGATCGTCAACCCGGGTCTGAGCTGCAAAATCCCACTGATAATCAGGGTATCACCGGAATCCAATCCGTCGATAATTTCAATTCTCCGGCTGTCGCGATGCCCGATGTGAACCCGCTGTTCTTGGGCCTGACCGTTTCGGTAACAATAGACCTTCTGGCCCTCGATATCCGGGATCAATGCCCAGGATGGAATATAAACCGTGTTTTCACGGTCGGCATAACCAATCTGAATATCGGCCGACAATCCCGGGATAAATCCTTTCCCGGTATTATCCAATCGGGCTTTCACCAGTATCGAGGCACTACTGGAGTTCACCTGGGGTTCTACCGCGTAGATCGAGGCCCGAGTCCAGGTTTGGGTATTTCGAAGTCTGAATTCCAGGGTATCGCCCGTCCCGACCTGTGCGGCAAATTCTTCCGGAATCCGGGTTTCAATCTTGATAAAATCGGTATTGACCAGCCAGGCAATATCAGTACCGGCCGAAAGATAACTGCCCGGACTCAGCCTTCTCAATCCCATCACACCCGAAAAAGGAGCCCGGATCTCGGTCTTTTCAATTTTGGCTTTTGTATACCGAATATCAGCCAGGATCAGGTCCAGGTCATTCAGAGCATCCTCATACTCCTGGCGGCTGATTCCATTCTTTTCCAACAGCTTCCGTTGTCGATATTCATTATCGGCTGCTCGTTTCCGCCGTAATTCCAATTTGCTTAATTCGGCCTGCAGGTCGGCATCGTACAATTTGACCAATAAATCGCCGGCTTCTACCGCCTTTCCTTCTTTAAAACCGATACGATCAATCCGCCCTGAAACCTCAGGTTTCAGCATGACCGATTCATTGGCAGTCAAAGTTCCAATAGACCGGATCACCGTCTTAGCCCGATCGGCCCGCACAATCATTGCCTTGACACGTAAAACGGATTTGGGTTGATCCCCGTTTCCTGGTTTTTGCCGGCCGGAATGAAACGGCAGGAACTGATACCCTATAATCAGCACCAAGACCGCCAATACAATGTAAATCCAACGTTTTCGCATTGTCATCCCTGCTTTCTATGATAAGATTTATTAATGCGGCTTCTCAATTCCCGATGCATCGGTAAGTAAAATGCCTGATCGATAAGCTGGAGAAGTGGAAATTGATCACTTAAAACGATACTCTTCGGACCTGATTCAACTCACGTCCGGAGCTGGAGATAAATGCCGGATCGGAATCAAGATATTCATAATGGTGATGATTATACACCAAAAAAAGTGAATTGTCAACTCCGATTTATTTTCATAGTTGACAAAAACTTAAATATTGCTTAATTAAACTAAGTGAGCATACTTCCATGATTGAACGTTAATTCCGACATGAACCATTATAACCAGGAGGCATCAGATGAAAAAGTGGATTCTGATTTTGAGCCTGAGCCTGATTCAGTTGACCTCAGGACAGGACAAACCGAAGCAGGGGTTGAAGCTGAGCTTCAGTTATCGTTTTCGGTATGAATTGATGGAGAGCACGACATCCTTGCAGGAGCGAGCAGAGGATGCAACGGTTTACACCCGTAATCGCACCAGTTTGATGGCTCAATATTTTTTCCATTCCGGAATGGAATTGGCATTCAAGCTGACCAATGAGTTCCGTCACTATTTTGCTCCCAATTCACGCAAGTTTGAAATCCATGAAGGATTAGTGGACAATCTCTACTTCCGATGGAATTCGGTAGCCGGTCGACCGATCGATCTTACCATTGGACGGCAGAACATATCATTGGGAGAAGGCTTCATGGTGATTGAAGGCACCCCGAATGACGGTTCACGGAGTTTCTATTTCAACGCTCTGCGTTTGGATTATCGATTCAACAAAACCAATAAAGTGACCGTATTCGTGTGCAGCCAAGAGGATCATGATGACTATCTGCCTCTGATCAACGACCAGAATCTTAAAAACCTGAATGATCAACCCGAAACCGGGGCCGGAGTTTATTTCGCTTTGAAATACAAATCTCTGGATCTGGAGCCCTACCTGATTCGGCGGGATATCGACGACACGGATCTCAGACCGTTTAGCGGCAACATCAACAGCCTGGGTTGCAGGATAATCGCTCCATTCCATCAAAGAAAAGTCACCTTTACCGGGGAAGCAGCCTATCAGTTTGGAGAGAGCAAGGATGAATCGACTGGAGCTACGTTGGATCGAAAAGCTTATGGCGGCCATATGTATGCCACTCTTAAACTCCCTTCCTCCATCCCCTTTGGCGATAAACTCTCCATCGGCGGCATTTTCCTTTCCGGTGACGATCCTGATACCGAGGAACTGGAAGGCTGGGATCCCATGTACGCCCGATTTCCCAAATGGTCCGAATCAATCATATATACATTGACTAAAGAGTATGGCACCTCCTACTGGAGCAATATGACCTCGCTCTATGCCGCTATCAATCTGAAATTTTCGGAACAGGTTTATATGATCCTGGGATACCACCGGCTGGGGGCTCAGCATACCAAACCGTCCATCATCTTTCCCGGAGGTGCCGGCACCTGCCGAGGTGATCTCTTCCAGGCCAGAGTCCATTATAAAATCAATTCCGTTTTATCCGGGCATATTGTACTGGAAAACTTTGATCCCGGCTCCTATTACTTTGACAAAGCGGTTGTTTCCAATTGGGGAAGGGCTGAACTCCTGCTCCAGTTCTGAACCTTACGATATGAAAGGTTGCTGATCAATCATGAATCTGAATGATGGTGACAATAAGGGACTGTTTATTCATTTTTTTAAAACCGGAACCATACCGGCATTAGTGATCCTCTTGATTTTTCTATCTTGTGTTACGGCACCTCCGCCACCGTCATCAATCAAACCGGAGATAACCATTCCGGAAAAGAAGGTTGAGGAGATTCCCTGTGAATTTCGCGGAATCTGGGTTACCCGTTTTGAATGGATGGCGCCGGGCCGCCAAGAGATTGAACAGAACATCCGGCGGATAATGCAGACCATAGCGGATGCGAATTTCAATGCCGTTTTTTTTCAGGTCCGGGGCCAAGCGGACACCTATTACCCATCTCCCATTGAGCCTTGGTCCGAATCGATCGCGGATCGGGCCGCAGATTGGGACCCCTTGAAATTCGCCATTGAGGAAGCTCACCGTCACCACCTGCAATTCCATGCTTACCTCAATCTGCTGCCGCTATGGAGCAAGACCGATCCGCCCGCCGACAGCAATCACCTGTTTTTTCAGCATGGCCCGCATGTTAAACCTGAAAGCAGCTGGATCTGTTTCGATAAAAACGGACCCATGGCGATCAATGAATACTATTATCTCAATCCGGCTCTTCCTCAGGTCAGGGCTTATCTAAAGGCAGTGGTCGGGCATCTGGTCATGAATTATGAGATTGACGGCCTCCATTTTGACCGGATCCGCTATCCGGGACGGGAGTATCTCTTTGACCCCTATACCAATCTTCATTTTCCACACGACAGTCTCACTAATCCGCAAACCCGTGAAAGCTGGGGGCGGAACCGATTGAATCTTCTGGTCCAAGATATCGCTGCCACGGCGTTCTCCATCAAACCTTATCTTCTTCTGTCCTGTGCCTCCTGGGGAATATACCGTCAAACGACCATACCGGGTTACGACCGTTTCTCCTCCGGCTATGATTCTTACCTGCAGGATGCGGTGGAATGGTTGAATCGCGGCTGGATGGATTTTATCGTACCGATGACCTATTGGGACATCCCCGATCCCAAACCCAATTTTGATGAGTTATGGATGGATTTCAGCCGTCAGACCCATCATCCCTCATCGGTTTTTATGGGGATCAGATCCCGGTTGGAATGGCTTCAGAATGGTGAAATCATGAACCAGATCGAGTATCTTCGGAAACATCATAGCCGAGGCCATCTCTTCTTCTCCTATTCCGATATCCGAGACAGCCTCCAGCAGGCTTATATCCGAACGGTTCTTTACCCTAATCCGGTCCGGATTCTCCAAGATTTAAAAAAGAGCAGTCCGGAACAAATTGTGCGGCTGCAAATCCTGGATGAATTGGACACCCCCCTGACCGATACCCGGATTACACTTCCGGATGACCATTCAACCCAGATCACCGACCAGCAGGGATGGGCCGGATTCATTCTGTCCCGCTTCCCGGATACACTTCGGATCCAGACACCCGCCGGGTCCCGCTCCATTGCAACCGGATTCTGGCATAAGCCGTATATCTATTCCATCCGGCCTGATGGGCGTTCCACCCGGACCGGCCAATGGATCGAATGTCGATATCCGGAGCGCGATACCATCAACCGCCCCGTTGTCAATCTCCTTTTTAAATCCTCGGAGGCCGATCAGGTAAAAATCAATCACAACAACTGCAAACGCTACCAGACCGGGATATTTTTCGACCGGATGGAACTTCAGCCCGGAAGGAATACCATCACCGCGGCCGCTTATTCAGGCCGACAAGTCTCGGCTCTCTATCAAACCCATCTGACTGCCGTAATCTCTGAACCCCAGATCAGATCATCGTTCCCCCTATGGCTGGATACTACCCGGATTGAACCCCGTGATAGCTTGATTTTAAGTCCGGATGATAAAATCCATCTGAGTCTAATGGGATCCAAAAACCAAAAAGCAATCGCTTATCTTGAGCCGGGTCATAAAAAAATCCCCTTGTACCGGATCAATTATAAAGATTATAGCCTCTTTTCAGCCGACTATCCTCTCAAATCCCTTAAACCCGACATCTTTTATACCATCCGGTACCGGATCGAATCGACTGAGACCGATTCATCCGTCTCCATCGAGTATTTGAATCCCAACCCTGTTATGATCCATGAAGACCAGCAGCACCCTTTCCTCAAAACCCGTCAACCCGAAACTATTCTAACCTATGATATTGGAGAAATCCGACTGGGTGCGCCCATTCGAACCGAATTAGACTCCGGAATTATCCTTCAATCGACCGGGCAATTCGGGAGTAAATATCGCATCCGGCTCAATGATTCGGAATTTGGATATATCGATCGGAGCGATATCGAAATCATCCCGGGAATGACAGCCAGACCCGTCTACTATATCAATTCGCTTTCGATTGACCAGGACAGTCTTTATGAGCGGGTTACCATTCCCTATCCGGAATCGATCCCTTACCAGATCTATCCCAATCCTGAGCAAAAGCTTATCAGCCTTGTTCTATACGGAGTAAAAACCAACAGTACCTGGCTGACTCATCATGATAGCCTGGTCTATATCCGTCAAGTCACGTGGGAACAGATAGCGCCTGAAACCTATAAAATCAACCTGTTTTTAAATACATCCAAAATTTGGGGATATTCGATCCGGCGGGAAAACAATGCACTGGTTCTGAGGCTCAAGCATCCCCCTCAACTCACGGTACGGAATGATACGATTCAACCGACCGGATTGACAATTGCTCTGGAAGCCGGGCACGGTGGAGATAATCTGGGAGCGATTGGATTATCCGGTTTATTGGAAAAGGACATCAATCTGGAACTGGCCAAAACACTGGAAAGCATCTGTACCCGTTACGGGATTAAGGTCATTCAAATCCGTGAAAAGGATACCGCTATCAGTCTGACTGAAAAGCGGCAGAGAGTGGAGCTGGAAGATCCTGACATTTTCATCAGCCTGCATGCCAATGCGGCATCTACGGACAAGGGCTATTTGGGAGCCAACGGAACCAGCACTTACTATCATAATCCGTTCTGGTACGATTTGGCTCGTTTAGTTTACCAACGGTTGATTGAATTACCGATCGGACATTTTGGTATTGTGGGTTCTTTCAATTACAAACCGATCCGAATGACGGCCCGCCCTGCCGTTCTGGTCGAGCAAGCCTTCATGTCGCAGGCTGAGGATGAAGAGAAAATGGCCGATCCGGATTTTAGACAGGGGATGGCTGATAAAATACTACATGGAATTTTAGATTATGTGGGTTTGATGTATGGAAAACCGGTACAGTGGCCGCCGGCTGAAAGTTTCAAGACTCTTCCTTCTTCACCGGCCATTCCGACGGATTCCATCCCGAATTCGCAATAGCCCCAGGTGCGCCCTGCCGGGCGCACAATAAAAAAACCGGTGATGGACGTCATCACCGGTTTTATCCGATAGCCTTTTCAACACTATACCACTATTCTAATTCAATCAAATTCTTTCGGTTGATGAGAGAACCGGTTATTTTTTATTCTCCGATATATCGACTAAATCACTGACGTTGACTATCAGGCGGACACGTCCATCACCCATGATGGTAGCGCCTGCAATTCCAGGGGTGTCATCGAAAAAATCGCCCAGTGATTTAATCACCACTTCTTCCTGACCCAAAAGGTTATCCACAACCAAACCGATTCGCCGTTCAGCAATTCCCAGTACGACGACATAGATATAGTTGATCTCGGTTCGGGGGTCCCCTTCCAAGTCGAAGACCTCGGCCAGAGACATCAGGGGCAAAATAGAATCACGCAGACGATACACCTGGTGGTTTTTAACCGTCTTGATTTCCGATTTGAGGATCCGTACGGTTTCAACCACTGATACCAGCGGAATGGCATAAATTTCCTGCCCCACTCGAACCAATAAGGCTTGGATAATGGCCAAGGTAAGAGGGATCTTAATGGTTATGGTTGTACCTTCATTTTCAACGGTATCAACATCAATCAGGCCATTTAACCGTTCAATATTGGTTTTCAGGACATCCATACCTACACCGCGGCCGGAAACATTCGTTACATTCTCTGCCGTACTGAAACCGGGCATAAAAATAATATTACATAAATCTTTTTCACTCATCGATTTGATTTCGTCGGCGGTAAAGAGTCCCTTTTCAACGGCTTTCTTTTTGATGCGTTCCAGATCGAGCCCCTTACCATCATCAATCACCTGAACGACGATGTAGTTACCCTCATGAAATGCCGCCAATCCAATAATACCTTGGCGGGGTTTCCCTTTACGCTCTCTCTCATCCGGTTTTTCGATCGCATGGTCGATTGAATTACGGATGCAATGGATCAATGGATCTCCAATGATTTCTATCACCGATTTATCCAGTTCGGTATCTTTGCCTTCGATTTCCAGCCGGATATCCTTGTTTACCTCTCGCGTCAGATCGCGCACCATGCGGGGAAACCGGTTAAAAACGTTGCCAATGGGGAGCATACGGGTTTTCATGACCGCCAACTGCAGCTCAGTCGTAATCAGATCGATCTGGGCTGTAATTTCATCATACATTTCCGACATCACCGTAATCTCATCGGAAAACTTTTTCCGGGCCTTTTTATCATCCTGAGTGGTATGCATCTTTTTATGATCAACGGAAACCTTCTGGTACAATTCTTCAAACTGGCGATGGGTTTCAACAATCTTTTCTTTAAAAACTTTATTGACTTGAAGAAGACGGTTACGCCCGGGAACCAGTTCCTGAACCAGGTTCATCACGTCATCCAGGCGTTGGAGATCGACCCGGATGGTCTGGAGTTGTTCAACCGATTTTTTATCGGCGGGGAGGGGTGGTTTTCGTGAGTCCTTGGTATCCGCACTACCTGAACTGATTTCTGTTTCCTGGATTTCCGATTCTTTGAGTGCCGGTTTAGGGGCAGGAGGTTCAATTTCGGTTTGCTGAGAAACCGTTTCTTGAACGGGAGGGGGAACCGGAACCGGTTTTCCCTCCGCCTTTTTGGGCGGTTCAGCGGCATCCGGACTGATCCCTTTATGAATGTTTTCGAGTTTGGTCACGATCGGAAGGATGTCACGCGATTTGTTTTCCTGATAGGTCTCCTTGATTTCTTGAAAGATACTCTTGACTTCGTCAACAGCCTGAAGGATCACATCCATGATTTCAGAGTTGACGGTAAGCTTGTTTTTTCTCAGATCATCCAGAACGCTCTCGGCATGATGGGTCACTTTGGCCATTACATCGAAATCCAGAAAGGAAGCTGCGCCTTTGATGGTATGGGCGGCTCTGAATATTTTATTCAGCAGGTCAAAATCGCTTGGATTCTCCTCCAGTTCGACCAGACTTCGGTCAAGATTTTCAATATGCTCCGCAACCTCAACAACAAAGCTCTCGATGATGTCTTTCATTTCATCTAATTCGAATCCGCTGCTCATGGGTCCCCCAATCTTAAGCTCACCAACTATCAGATTATTGCTTAGCTATTTCAAAGCTTATGGCAGCTCGTTCAGAAGATTCAAAGGTTTGAAAAACTGTAATGAGTTTCGTGATATTCAGAAG
>JAGOEH010000156.1 GCA_017997825.1 Candidatus Delongbacteria bacterium
AATCGGATACTCTTCCACGGTCACCGGAACAGCCATCAGATCTTTGACAAAGGTAAGCCCCACCAGGACCGTATAATCGGGCATGGTTTCGAACAAATCAAAATCAACGGCTCCATTGAAGGAGAGGTTCTTGGACAGGGTCCAGCTCAGACCGGGGGTTAATGTAACCGGATCATTGATTTGGGCCGCCCGGCTGCGCAGCATGGCGCCGGCATATTCCAGATAAAAACGGCACTTGGGATGCCATTGATAGGCCAGGGATATAGCAAAGGGATACTGTGGACATGATGTTCCCATCGTTCCGGTGGCATCCAGTCCCTGGTAGCCCTCTCCAATCCGATACAGAATCTGGTTTTTATACATCAGACTGTCGCTGTGCGGGAGCGTGAAATAGCTGAGATTCAGGGTAAAGCTGAATTGGCTGTATTTGAATTCGGTATGATAGGAAAAGAGCAAGGACGTGCTTCGGCTGCTATAAGGCCGCAGGTAGGGGTAAGCTTTGACGGCGGGATCCTCTTTAAAGCCGGTGGGTAAAGCCACCAGAATCTGAACGGAATTGAACCAGCTTGAGTACTGGATAAAAGAGGGAGTCCATTTACCCCCCAACGATATATCGCCCGGTCCATAGCGGAAGTTATCCAAAACATCGGTATAATAAGGCATCGTGAATTTTAGGTCCAGCGATCCGGTCAATCCATAGGCCAGCGCGGCCCGGGTCGTCATAAAGTACTCGCCGGAATATCCGCTGCGCATCTCGGCTTTGGAATACTCTTCAAACAGAGCCAGGCCCAGACGGCCCTTTCCCATCGGATAGGGTCTCAATCCCCGCAGATTGGAAAAGGCACCGTCGATTCCATTGCCTGATAACGTGGTAGATAAAAATAGAATCATAATCAGAACCGGATACAGACGACCGACAGATCTCACCTTAACTCCTCGGCTTGTTTTGTTGATAGATGAAGGCCAGCACTTCAGCCACTGCCCGATACATTTCGACCGGGATCTCCACCTCGAGTTCGAGCGGCATCAGGGCCTGAACCAGATCAGGGTCCTCATAGATCGGAATCTGATATTCCCGGGCGGTTTCGATGATTTTTTCCGCAATGAATCCCCGTCCCTTGGCCTTGACCTTGGGAGCGGAATCCCGCTGGGGTTTATACCCCAATGCGACAGCCGCTTTCAGTTCTTCATCTTTTTTCATACCTGATAATCAATTCTGGATTCCCGGGTTTCCAGCGGCATTCCCGGTATCCATTGAGGTTTCTCCAACTCCAGGGTCACTTGATTCAATCGAATCCCAATCTCACGAATCTGCGTTTTCAGCTCATCCTGGCTGATTCTGATTCGATCCAGCAATTCAACACTTTTGGTCTTGATTTTCAAATTGAACTGTTCTCGATCGATAAAATAAAACAGGGCTTCGACAGGTCCGGATCGGCTCAAATCCAGGACAACCGAAAAGTATCCGGCGGAATGCCCGTCTTTTTTCTTGTTAAAGACAAAACTTCCCTGATACCATCGCTGCTCGAATTGAATCACAAACGGGACATAGCGATGAAACGAATCCGGATAGTTGTTATACAGATTCAATCCGGTGAAGAATTTCCATCCGGTATCCCATAGTTTTTGCAATTCCGCCTGCTGTTCCGAATCGATTGGGGTATGGCGGAATGCTTTCATCAGGCGGAGGGCCAGCGAAAAGAAGGCATAATGATCGGGAAGCGGCTGGTCCTGAGTCTGAAAAAAGGATAAGGCGTTGATCAAATGCACCGGCCATTCCGACTGGGTTTTCAGATGAACCATTTTTTCAAGCATAGCGGGATCCAGGCTTTCCGGATCGGACTGACTGATCGATTGTTCGATCTGGTTCAGCCATTCGGCCCAGGGCGCGGGAGCATTAAAAAAGGTGAACAGGCTTTCGGCAATTTTCGGATCTGTGCTCCCCATAGAGTTCAGAATCTGATTGATGCGGGCCATCACCCACCATTCAGAATTCTGGACATGAGAAAACGTCATGGATTCGGGCAGATCGAGCGCATCCGGCGGTAAAATCTGAAGCAGCAGGTTGGGAAATGTCCCTTTGATTTTGGCTTGAATGGTCTGGCCCGGATCGAGAGCCAGTTCCGAATAGGCAATCATTCTCCGATCTCGGATCTGAAGAAGATAATGCCGGTTATCCAGCACCTGGGCCACGGTCCCTTTGATGATTTTTCCCGGCGTCAACGGTTCAGCCCCGGCCGCGGGCGGGATAATGGATGAAGTGATGGTCGTTTTCATTATGAACACCCGAGACAGGGAGAGGGTTTAGATCCGGATATCGATATGGGACGGAGAAATCCCGGAGGGATTAGGCGGAATTGCCGCTTCATCGGAAGAGGATGGTTCCGGGGATTCCGGTTTTTCATCTTTTTTTTCCTGATCCTGGGCCTGGTGGTCAGGCTGTTTATCCTGCCGGCGGATAAGATTCTCATCCTTGGGAGTCAATTCCCTCGGCACCGTTCGGTCCTGTTCGATTTTCTGCTGCAGTTGGTAGCTGAATTGGCGGTGGTCGGATTCCGGTTGTTGTTTCTGAGTCTGAGTTACTTTTTCGGCCAGCTGGGTTTTGGAAAAAAGATCCTGCAATGCAATTGGATCAACCATTGGCGTTTCACCCTTTCGTTAACCGACACTTTTCTTTTGTAAAAGCTTGATTTTAGCTTTGATGCTCATGATGGCCCGGGTATGCAGTTGAGATACCCGGGATTCGGAAATATCCAGCACCTGTCCGATCTCCTTGAGGGTCAATCCCTCATAATAATACAGCGCAATGACCAATCGCTGACGTTCCTCCAGTTGTCCGATAAAATTGGTCAATTCATCATAGGTTTCTTTCCGTTCCAGGTGCTGGCTTGGATCGGGCACATCGTCATTCTTAATGAAGTGGATCATTTGGCGCTCTTCGCCGCTTTCCTGGAACACATAATCCTGGAGCGAAAGGAGATTGACCGATCGGATCTCTTCATACAACTGGTTGAGTTCAGTGGGTGGAATTCCCAGACATTCGGCAAGTTCCTGATCGGAGGGTTCCCGCCCTAACTCATGCTGGAGTTTCATCAGGGATTTTTCCATATCACGGGCTTTGCGCCTTACCGTTCGAGGCACCCAGTCCATTCGGCGCAGATCATCCAGCATCTCCCCCTTAATCCGCTGGGAGGCGAAATACTCAAAGGGGACATTCCGGTTCGGCTCATAATGTTCAATCGCATCCAACAGACCGATCACACCGGCGCTCAGAAGATCATCAAAGGCAATATGATCGGGAAGTGAGATGGAAAGCCGGCCGGCCAGATACTTGACCAGATACAGATAGGTTTGAACAATCTGGTCCCGATCCTCCCGCAGATGATCCTTCTTGTATTTTTTCCACAATTCGATTTTTTCACGGTTTTCCATTCATCACTCCTAATTGTCAACCGTCACATCGGTACGGGCTCCTTTTCGGATCCGCTCTTTGGACTCTTCCAGTTTATCATTGAGCTGGTCGGTGATATTCTGCATCTTGTTCTTGAAATTTCGGGTTGCATTCTCCACCGAGCTCTCCACTTTCTTTTTCTGATCCGCAATCAATTGTTGTTTTTCCTCGGCCCTGATCTCCTCATGAACCTTATACACCAAAGCGGAAATCAGCAAAAAAACGATCTGGGTCACCAGCCAGAGGATGACAAATGCAATCAGCGATCGCTGAAGGGCAATCATCATCGAAATATTGGAGGCAAGGGCAATCAGCAGGGTCAGACAGCAGCCGATCAGTCCCAGAATGATGCCGAGTTGATTGATTCTGATATAATCCATTATAGTTTCTTTGTTTTGAGTAATCCCATCAATCGTTGACTAAAAGAATGGGCCAACGGTCGGGCAGGAGCATCTGTCAGGTTTTGCCGGATCATCAGAAGATCTTGGCGGTACCGGGAATGAGAATCCAGAAACAGGCCCGGTTTCTGATGACGGATCGAGGAAACCACGATTGAATCATATGTTAAAAATCCGAGAAAATGCAAGTTTTTTTTTAAGAATTTGCGAGTTAACTCCGTTAACTGAGAGAATACATGATCGGCCTCATGGGCATTTTTTACCATATTGATCAGCACATGGATTTTTTTAGCCGGCTGATGACGGCTGATCAATTTAATCATCGAATAGGCATCCACCAAAGAGGTAGGATCCGGAGTCAGGATCAGAATCGTCTCGCGGGCAGCCAGTACAAACGCCGTTGTTTGCGTATGAATCCCGGCACCGGTATCCAGAATCATAAAATCATAATCGGCTTCGAGGTTTTTGAATCCGTGAATCAGATTTTGCATGGATTCAGGGTCAAGGTTGGCCAGTTGAGCCAATCCATTGCGAGCCGGCAGGATTTCCAATCCGGCTGGGACCGAGTAGACAGCCCTCCGAATATCCAGCCCATCGAACAGAACATCACTCAGGCTGTAGGGAGGGGATATGCCCAGCATAATATCGATATTGGAAAGCCCCAGATCCGTATCTACCAGCAGGACCCGCTTGGAAAGCTCCTGAAGGGCCAGGGCCAGATTCAGGCTGAAATGGGTTTTACCGACTCCCCCTTTTCCGCTGGTGACAGCAAGGGTGATGCATTCCCGACCCTCTGCCGCCAACCGGGGAATCCAATCAGCCTGATTTCCGACCGATAAGCGATCTAATGATTTTTTAAGCTCATTGGCCTGAATCGACATTCAGTTCTCCCAGTATACGGTTGACCAGATAATCCTCGTTCGCCAGTTCAATATCCTCCGGAACGCTTTGCCCGGTCGTAAAATAGGATACGGGCTTGGGAATCGTCTGCAGAATATTGAAAATCATACCAAACGATTCGGTTTCATCCAGTTTGGTAAAAATCAGTCGGTGAATCGGAATAATTCCGAATCGGCTGATCACATCCAGATTATCATTCAGCTTGGTGGTAGCACTCAATACCAGGTGAGTCTCTTCGGGCTGTGCCACCTGAAGCAGATCCTGCAATTCATGGATCTGATCTTCATTTTTTGGACTTCGGCCGGCCGTATCGATCAAAATCAGATTCATCCCCAGGAATTCATCCAGCGCCTCCAGCATGCCCTGTTCATTATACACCACTTTCAGCGGAAGATTGATGATTTCAGCAAAGGTCCGCAACTGATCGACGGCAGCGATCCGGTAGGTATCAATGGTAATGAGCCCGATTTTAAGTTTGCCGTAAATCGAAAAATTGGCGGCCAGTTTAGCGATGGTCGTCGTCTTCCCCACTCCGGTCGGACCAATCAGGGCCATAATGGTCGGTTTATTTTTGCGCAATAAAAGCTGTCCGCTAATCCTGATACTGCGGCGCAGGCTTTCCCGAAACAAGCCGGCGATTTCCGGCATATCCATGGTCGGCTGATAATTTTCCAGGACCTGTTTCGTCAGTTTGATCAGATGAAACGGGGTCATTTCATTCTTATACAGGATCTTTTGAAAGTATTTTATTTTGTCGTCACCATGAAAGGAAAAGGTGATATACTCGGGTTCAGCAGGCAGATCGATCCGGTCAGCGGCTGGAGATTCCGTTTCGGTTGAGGAGAGCTGGGTCTGAAAATCCAGGGGGCGTTTGGACTCTTGAGCTGTCTGTCTAAGGATATCATGGTCCTGCTGCGTCATATCGACTGCGGCGGTAATCTCGACACTCTCATTCCCCCAGTGTCCTCGGCTTTTGATGGTCTCGCTTTTCAGGATCACGGCCTGAGCTCCCAGCTCTTTTTTGACCATCGACAACGCTTCTTTGATGTCCTTGGCCTGAAATTTTTTAATCCTCATGGTCAGCCTCCGCTTACCATTCCGACCGAAATGATACTGGTGCCGGTGGTAATCTCATTATAGGATAGGATGATAACCGATGGAAAAAGCTCCTCGATCAGCCGCCGAAAATGGAGCCGGATGGCCGGAGAACACACTATGATCGGTTGATATCCGGCATCCAGCATCTGCTTGATTTTCCTGGAAAGATCCTGCTGGAGTTTACTGTAAACCGGAGGTGACAAGACAACCCGCCCGTTGAAATTGGGATTCTTGATGATATCCATCATGGATTTCTCCAGCTTGGGATCGACGGTCAAAACTTTGATCTCATTGTTTTCGCTCCGATACTGGTGGGTGATGGTTCGATTCAGAGCCGTTCGCACATATTCGGTCAGCAAATCAACATCTTTGGTCAGGACCGCGTAATCGGACAGGCATTCCAAGATGGTTTCCAGATCCCGGACCGGGATTTGTTCCCGAAGCAGGTTCTGCATGATTTTCTGGATCGTGCCGACTGAAAGCATCGTGGGGATCAGATCATCCACCAATGATGTGTTCTCTTTTTTGAGATTATCCAGCAATTCTTTGACTTGCTGTCGGTTCAGGATGGTAGAAGAATTGGTCTTGATAATTTCCGAGATATGGGTCGCCAGGACAGCCGAGGCTTCGACTACGGTATATCCCAGCATTTCAGCATATTCTTTTCGGTTCTTGTCGATCCAGGTTGCCGGCAGGCCAAAGGCCGGCTCGGTAGTTTTTATTCCCGGCACATCCTCTTCAATAGAGCTGGGAGCCATCGCCAGCAGTGAATCGGGCATCAACTGTCCTTTGGCGATCTGGATCCCCCGGATCTTGATCCGGTATTGCTCCGGTTCCAGCTGAATATTATCCCGGATACGGATCGGAGGGACAATAATACCCAGTTCGGTCGCCAATTGCTTACGGATTTGGGCGATCCGTTCCAGCAGATCGCCGCCCTGGGAACTGTCCACCAGGGGAATCAGGGCATATCCGATCTCAATCTCCATCGGATCAACTTTCAACAGATCCTCAATTCTTTCAGGGGGTTCGGGCGGACGGGTCTCTTGTTGGATGCGTTCGGTCCTGGCTTTTTCCTGAGCCGCCTTGATCGAAACATACCCGACGGAACCGATGAACAGGCTGAGCGATAGAAAAGGGATGGTCGGCATACCGGGGATAATGGCAAGAAAAAGCAGCAGGATTGAAGCAATCACAATGGCGCGGGGCTGAAGCGTCAATTGGTTGACGATGTCGCGTCCCAAATTGGACTCGGAAGCAGCCCGGGTTACAATGATACCGGAAGCGGTCGAGACCATCAGAGACGGAATCTGGGTCACCAGGCCATCCCCCACCGTCAGCAGGGTATAGGTTTGGAGCGAATCCATAAAACTCAGATTTTGGGTTAGAATGCCGATAATAAATCCCCCGATGACATTG
>JAGOEH010000157.1 GCA_017997825.1 Candidatus Delongbacteria bacterium
GGGTAGCACCGATCGGCTTTATGCTGGTACTGATCCTGTGGACCATTCTGCTGACCTATTCCGGTCATTGGATTCTGACGGCAAGTCTGATCTGGATGATCCTATTTGCGCTGATTCCTTTCAATCATGTCAAGCGGGCCTGGCTATGGAACATTCTGATCGGCAGCCTGATATTCATCATCGCTTTAACCTTCCATCTCTGGGCCGGAAGCGCCCGCCTGATTGACCAGCAATCCCGGTTTCTATTCCGGGAGGACCGTTACCAGGCTCACCAAACCATACACCGGCTGGATCAATGGACTCCCGATCAATTATCGGTTCCCGGCAGTCAGGAATTTCCTTTTCTTTATTATTCCATCCCGGATGATATGGAATACACCCATCGGCTGCCTTACCCCTATTATCATTTCTGGATGTTGAACAAATCTCACCTGATACAGCATGACAGTCTTCAACAGGGAATTTTCTATTATGAAAACCAGCCCTTTTATTTCATGTCTCAAACCACACCCCAGGGTCATTATATTCTGTTGCCCAGCATAAAGAAAAACTATCAGTACTGGCTTGATCGCCAGGAACTCTATGCGATTCGGCTGGATGAACTCCGGTTGATCACCATGCTGAATTATGATTTCTTCACCGTCCGGTATCGGGAATATCATTATAATCAAAGGGTTGAATCCTCCGAACCCGAGTCTCAGGTTTTTCCGGTTCGGATCCGGGATTTGAATCCGCAAAAGAAACTGAATCAGATCATGATTAAGGTTCAGGACTATTATCTGGATGGTCATTGGCTGGCGATAAGCTATCGCTGGCCGGACCGCTACCGGATAGTGACTGTCTGGATCAAGAACTACCTCATGCTGGCAGGGTTGTTACTGGTGCTGACCGCACTAATAAAATATGCTCACTCACCGGAACTCTTCCATAATCTCGTTAACCGGCCGGCCTATTCCTCATTCTTAAGCAAGCTGATCGCGGTTCAATCCATTTCTCTTCTGCTGTTGATGATCAGCCTGTTCTACCTGACCCGGGAATCACAACAGAACTATTCGCTGCAGCAGCTTGAAGCCGGATTTATTCACCACCAGCAGAACTTTAATGATCACTTTCTTCAACGGGTTGATTTTATGGAGCGCCAACTTCCGCGGATTCTGGATCAAATCGCAATCAACCGGTCCGATTCATTCCATGAAGAAACCGATTCTCTATCCATCCTCTATTATCTGTTCGATACCGATGGACGATTGATCCATCATAACTTTCCGGCCGAGTGGCTGGACGACCGGCGGCTGACCGAACTGGAACGAGCGGATCAGCCTGGCTATCATCTGGATATGATTCACGGCCAATTATTTATGCTGTTATCCACCCCCTGCCGGTTTCAGGACGGACTTTCCGGCAAGGCCCTGCTGGCGGCACCCATTACTCAGGCTGAACTGGAATACTTGTTTGATACCAAAGGTATTGCCTTCACCTTCTATTTAAAGGAACGGAACATCCTGGCTGAAACCGGTCTCTTCTTCAGCCGCCAATTCCCCATGATGATCGATTTCCGGGAATATTACCGCATGCTGAATAACCAATCCGCTTCATCACTTGACCATGATTCCCATAGTGTGATCTATACCGCTAAATGCCGCCTCTTTTCGGATGATAATCTGGGCCTGATCTCGTTCCGCGTCCCCCTGGAATCCCCAGTCCTGCAAACCGTTTATAATCAATATTTTGTCAGCTTCATCCTGCTGACCGCTCTGGCCATCATTATGATTGGACTGATCAACCGACAGCTCACCCGGCACCTGAGCCAGATCACCGATTTCATCCCTTCCATTCTGGAGAATCAACCCGATCGCCGACTACCGATCAAGGGGCATGATGAATTCAGTCTGCTCAGCCGGACCATCAATCAGCTTTCCGAGAATTTGCAACGCGAAAAGGAAAAGACCCTGCAGTTGGAGAAGGAACGCTTGGTCAATCAACTGGCCCGTGAAATTGCTCATGAAATCAAAAACCCTCTAACACCCATGACGTTATCCTTACAGCATCTGAATGATGTTTATCAGGAAGATCCGAAGCAGTTTATGGCTATCTATCCACCAATCGCTCAACGCCTTCAGAATCAGATCGAGATTCTCAATCAACTCAGTCGAAAATTTTTGGCGGTCAGCCGATTTGAAATCGGAACGCTTGAGCCGATCGATCCGGTTCCGATCCTGAAGGAACTGTCGGAGTTATACAATCAAAACCAACCGCACCCGCGAATCAGCCTCAGGCTGGATAGCCCTTCCGGGATGATTCTGGCCAACCGATCCAGTTTGAACCAGCTTTTTGTCAATCTGATTAAAAATGGCCTGGAGGCCTCTCCGGAACCCTCACCATTCATCACCATCCGTCTACGTCGAATCGATTCAGGCCTGGAAATCCTTATCAGCGACACGGGTTCCGGTATTCCGGAAGAACTCCGGCAGCAGATATTTCTGCCCTATTATACCACCAAAATCAGCGGGTCGGGTCTGGGATTGACCATCTGTAAAAAAATCATGGATCATCTGGAAGGAGAAATCAGCCTTGAACCCAATCAGCCACAAGGAACCACGGCCCGGTTGCTGTTTCCTTTGGCCGATAGCCGGAATCAATCCGCTGACGCATCTCCGGATCGAACCGGAAACCGAAAATGAACAGAATCGGCTTGACTTTAAACCCGAAAACCATTATAATAGACCTCTTCATTTTTAGAAAAGGACAGTGACACTATGAGAATTTTGGCCTTGGATGTCGGCGACAAACGAACCGGCGTCGCCATCAGTGATCCGACCGGAACCATCGCTACGGCTTATGACACCATCATCACCGGCGATAAAAAAGAACTGGGGTCCCGGGTCAAGCGGATATGTCAGGAACATCAGGTTGATAAGATTATCGTGGGATACCCTATCAATATGGACGGAAGCATCGGAGACAGAGCCCGTCAAATGGATGATTTTGCCGAATACCTCCGTTTCAAAACCAAACTGGAGGTTGAACTGGTCGATGAACGTATGACCACCGTTCAGGCGGCCCAGACCATCCGGGAAACCGGATTGCATCTGAAAAAACAGAAGGATAAACTGGACCGAATTGCGGCGGTCATCATTCTTCAATCATATCTAAGCGGTTCATGAAGCTCCCTATTCGGATACTGCTCATCCTGATTGTGGCCGGAGCGGGCTTCGGATTGTTTCTACACTGGTCGCTGCATTACCGCAATACCGAACTGGATTATCCCCAGCATTTTGATATCAAACCGGGGGAATCCCTAAACGATCTATTGTCCGATTTGCAATCGCGGGGATTGATCCGGTTTCCCTTGGGCTATAAGATTTATGCGCGCCTTTATCCCGATATATCCCATATCAAAGCCGGTGAATATGTTTTGGATTCGGCGCTCAGCGGGTATCAGCTTCTTACCAAGCTCAGACGGGGAGAAGTCCACCACCGCCGCATCACCATCGCCGAGGGATCCCGGCTGCGTGAGATCATTACCCTCCTGGATGACAGCCTCGGCATTCCAGCCGATACCCTATGGAGTATCGAACACCAGCCCGAGAAACTACGAGCGATCACCGGGTTGGATATCACCTCCCTGGAAGGCTATCTTTACCCGGAAACCTATTTTTTCTCTAAATTTCAGTCCTATCGGGATGTTATCACCGCCATGACCGACCTTTTTAAACAACGGATTTTACCGATTTGGGAGCAGCGCCCTCCGGATTTCAAACTCTCTTTGAACGAAACGCTGACACTGGCCAGCATCATCGAAAAGGAAACCTCAATCCGTTCCGAACTTTCGTTGGTTAGTTCCGTTTATCATAACCGGCTGAAGCAGCGTATGAAACTGCAAGCCTGTCCCACGGTCCAGTATAGTCTCCCCCATAATAAACGATTATATGAAAAAGATCTGCTTAATCCATCACCCTACAACACCTATCGGTATGAAGGGTTACCCCCGGGTCCGATCTGCTCACCCAGTCCTGAGGCATTCCAAGCCGCCATCCATCCGGCCGAAACCGAATACTTATTCTTTGTCGCCGGCTCCGATCACCATCACCTTTTCTCAAAAACCTTCAACGAGCACACCCGGAAAAACAGGCAAACCAAAATCAGCCGTAGCGCTCCCTAATTTTCGGCCGCTACCGTAGGTTTTACCGCTACAAAGTCGATCCGTTTCTTCTCCGACGAAACACTGGCCACTTTAATCCGAATCTTATCCCCCATCCGATAGACCTTTCGGGTTCGTTTACCTACCAACGCCATCCGGTTTTCATCATAGATATAATAATCATCCGACAGCTCGCTCAGATGGATCATTCCTTCCGCCAGATTCTCCGGAATTTCGATGAACATTCCAAAACTGGTGACTCCGGAAATAATGCCGTCGAAATCATCTCCCAGATGCTGTTTCATATATTCGATCTGCTTGAGCCGGATCGATAACCGTTCGGCTTCGGTGGCTTTGCGCTCCATATCCGAGGTATAGTCGGCCATCGAGGGCAGATCCTCCTGCATTTTGCTGATATATTTCTGGGAAACCCGTTTACGCAGCGACAGCTTCAACATTCGATGGACCAGAAGATCGGGATAACGGCGGATGGGAGAGGTAAAATGGGTGTAGAATTTAAAACTCAACGCGTAATGACCGATATTCTCCACCTGGTAGCAGGCTTTCTTGAGCGTCCGAAGCAGGATCCGTTCCACCAGATATCCATAACTGGTATTACGAACCTGTTTCAAAATGGACTGGAGCTCCCGGGAATCCTCATAGTTTTTTTTATTGAACTTGATATTCATAGGTTGGAGGATATTGGAGAGCAGATCGATCTTGGCGGCATCGGGAATATCATGCACCCGGTAGAGAATCGGCAATTTTTTTTGGAATAGGTCCAGCGCCACAATCCGGTTAGCCAGCAACATGAATTCCTCAACCAATTGATGGCTTTCCAGCCGTTCCTTGATCGCCATTTTCTTGATCTGATCGTTTTCCATTACAATTTTGACTTCCGGAATATCCAACTCCAGACTACCATCCTGAATACGCTTATCACGAAGCTTTCGCGATACCTGGTACAGATTCCATAGATTCCGGCCGAATTTGATCCGGGTCTTATCGGGATCCGGATTTTTTTTCAGTTTGTCGATGATGGTTTGCACCTCTTCATAGCTGTAGCGCCGGTGGCTCTGAATCACCGAATTATGAACGGTATACCCGCGCACAGAAGCCTCCTGATCCAGATCGATCAGGACACTGACTGCCAGACGGTCGACCTGGGGCATCAGGCTGCAGAGATTATTGGATAGAGAATGGGGCAGCATCGGAACCACTTTATTGACCAGATAGACGGAGGTGGAACGCAGATAGGCTTCCTGATCGAGGGGACTGCTCTCGCTGACATAGTGGCTGACATCGGCGATATGGACTCCGACCCGCCAGCCATGATCCATTTCCTCAATACTGACGGCATCATCAAAATCCTTGGCATCGACCGGATCGATGGTGAAGGTGGCTAAATTACGCAGATCAAGGCGTGATTCCAATTCTTGCTGAATATCCTGCTCGGTATAGGCAGCCGCCATTTTTTCCACTTCGGCCGGGAAATCTTCCTGCAGATTGAATTCCCTCAGAACGATCAATTCATCCAGGCGCGGATCACCCGGGAATCCAAGAATCTCTTTGATTTTCCCGATCGGATTCTTGGACGAGCTGTCCCACTGGACAATCTGGACGACCACCTTCTGCCCATCCTGGGCATCCAGATCATCATCCGGTGGAATAAACAGATCCGTCAGTATCTTGGGATCGTCAGGAGCCACAAATCCATACTTTTTACGCTGCTGATAGGTTCCGACCAGGGAATGGATGGTCCGCTGGAGAATATTCACAATCCGCCCCTCCGGTGCGGCATGGGGTGATCGCTTGATGATCTTCACCATGACCTTGTCCAGATGGAGCGCGGTCCCCATTTCATCCCGACGGATCACGATCTCTTCGATGGTCGGATCTTCCGGAATCAGGTACCCTGTTCCCTTGCTGGTACATTGCAGTTGTCCGACGACCATCTCCAACTGATGAGAGGCCGCATAACGGTTCCCTTTGATATGAACCAGGATCCCCTCCTGAACCATCTCGTCCAGAATCATCTGAAGGTACTTGCGATCCTTCTCCTTGCCGACCCGTAACACCTTGCATAATTCCCGAAACCGGATCGGATTGGGAACCGAATAATTGAAATAATCCTGTAAAAACTTATGATTGATTGTTTTCATACTTTTACGCTATCTCGCAGATGGGAGAACCCTCCTGCAGGGTATCGCCCGCTTTTACCAGAATGGAACGGATTGTACCATCGGTATGGGACTTGATTTCATTTTCCATTTTCATGGCTTCCATAATACACACGATATCACCGTTTTTAACCGCCTGCCCGACGGAAACCCGAATTTGGGTGATCATGCCGGGCAATGGGGCCAAGAGCCGGCCGGGAGCAGAGAGATGGGCGGCCGAGGGTCCCGAAACGGGGATAGTAACCGGGACCGGAGCCGAATGAGGCCGAGCTGCCGGTTCGACGGGGGAGGATTCCGACTGGAGAGCGACCTGGTAATCGATCCCATCCACCTCGACGAGAGCGGAACCTCCATGCTGCTGTTTCAGAACAACCTGATAAGCCCGTTGATTGACAGTGACTGAGAATTTTTTCATAGTTTACTTCTTTCTGTATGCGGTCATAGCCGAATAGCGCTGAGAGGAGACCCAGTTCTCGACGGAAAGGGAAGCGGATAGTGGCGAGAGAGAGGTCGCCGCCGGCTGATTCAGACATAAAACAGCACTGATCGCGGCGATAATCTCGGGATCGGGTCCACCGGACGGCCCGGATGAAACCGATGGCTGAATCTCTGAAACCGGAGAAGAGAGTATTGGAAGAGGTTCATTATTTTGACGGGATTGAGGATGATGATAAAAACAACGCTTCATCAAACCGGTACTCACAATCAATAAATAGAGCCCGATAAACACAATCAGCATCCCGATCAGACAAATCAGGGCACTATTAAGTATAAGCTGAGTTTGCATGGTCTTGTCCGTCCAGGTTAAAGGGGAATATTGCCGTGTTTTCGGGGTGGATTGGCATCGTGTTTAGTCTGCAGGATATGCAATCCCTTGATAATCGCCGTCCGCGTTTCCGCCGGTTCGA
>JAGOEH010000158.1 GCA_017997825.1 Candidatus Delongbacteria bacterium
CTCCCGGACGGCAAATGCGGAACCATTATCCGCCAGGTGATCGTACCGGCCTTCAGAAACGGCGACTACCATGGCGGGATACTGGAAGCCTTCCGGATCATGGGAGGCGTAGTCGCAGGAGATTCGGCGGCCATTGCCCAAATTGAACGAGCGGATCAGACCGATAACGATTCTCCGATCATTGCCCTGATTTTCTTTCTGATTGTATTCATTGCCATTGTCATCACCAATGGGTGGGGAGGCCGATTCCTGGGCGGTATCGGCGGACATTCCGGCTGGAGCTCAGGCGGTTGGAGCGGCGGCGGAGGAGGAGGAGGATTCTCCGGCGGCGGCGGCAGTTTCGGCGGAGGCGGAGCTTCCGGCGGCTGGTGATCCCTAATCCGGATACCCTCCGCTGAATCTTATCCATGAAAAAAATTACAGCCCTGATCATCCTGATCGGATCGGCCTCGATTCCATGCCGATCCGATCCCGTCTCGTGGCCTTTCTTCAATCTGAACTACCAGCATTACAATGACCGCCACATTCTGCAGGATTCCCTCTCCCTCCCGGCTCCCGGCCCTGTTCCCCTCACCCTCTCCCTCTCCACTCAGCAAACTGAAAACACAACCCTCAAAAAATACCAGAAGCAAAATCATCTCTCCCTCACCACCCAATACCGTCTCCTCCATCCCTTCTTTCACTTTCAATCCAGTCGCGACCACAGCTCCAACTACCAAATGGAATCCAGCCAGTGGAGTGCCGGATTCGAAATCACCCACCGCTACCGCTCTCTGCTGGAATGGAATAATCGTTCCGGCTGGATCAACCAGTCCTATACTTACAGTCAACCCGATCACAACAACCTAATCCGGAATGACGGCCTATTCAGTTATTCCCAACTGAAAGGATCGCTGAACGGAAAATTCCTAAGCTATCACTCCGATTGGAACCTTCAGATCAACCGCCAAAATGCCATGCCCTTCTGGGATACGCGGCTGGTCAATTCCATTCTGACCACCAAGGCCGGATGGAGCCATCGCCTCAGTTGGAACTACTACCAATCCGGCTACTCATTCCCCAAAGAAGAGTATGATGAAGACCGTTTGATATCCGCCTATACCCTGATCTCCGATCTCAAGGGCACTTTTTTTCCAGCTCTGGAACTCCAAGCCGTCACTGTATTGGATTCAAACGAAAACACCCGCTATCGGAAAAATCAGTCCTCTTCAGCCTACAAGCAGAAAAAACTGGGATTGTTCTCCCAATTAACCGAATGGAAACTCAGGCTTTCCCGACAACTGAATCTGAAGCTGATCCATTCATTCCGGGAGGACAACCAGGATTTCCTTTTACAATTCAATGATTTTATCTACCGCTATTACTTGCTTCATCTGGATTTGCAATGGAACCATTCCGGATATAGAATCCAATTCGTTAAAAAGATTGAGAAGGATTATTTTGCCTTTCTGGATCCGCTTAACTTCAGTGATAACGATCAATTACGGGATCTGATCCTATTGAAGGCCTCTTTTCCGTCCATCCAACCGAACTGGAAAATTGACGGCGAATTTAAAAACCTCCGCAAAAAACTGGTCTATATATCCCCATACCTGTCCATCAACAACACCCTGGAAGACCATTACTATCTGACGCTGGAGCTGGCTTACCGCGGATTCTCCAGACTGACTGTCATTCAAGGGCTCTCGCTGGATGCCAATTATATCTATTACAGCTTTGCCCCTGATCAGAACCAGGTTATTCGGTCCTTTGATTACCTGATCCGGTTGATCTACCATCTGGCTCCCGGTTGGACGCTGAATTTCTCCAATTCCAATCAGCATCGGGATTATGGTCCCTATCTGGAGGATAAAGCCGATACCTACCTATTCTATCTTCAGAACAAACGGGAACGGCGTTATGTTGAGTTGGCGCTGGCCGGAGATTATTCCGTCTGGCAGCTCAATGGATTTGTCAATTGGAGGATGACCGATTATTACAGTTTTCAGTCGACCAAACTGGCGTTGTCCCGTCAGGACCGTGAATTTTCGGGAGGAATGGACGTATCGGGGAAATGGTCGGATATGTACCGGTTGCGGATTTCACTGACCCGCCAGCATTATTACGGCCTGAAGTATTGGGTGATCCAGTCCCAGATCAGCCGCCAATTCTGAGGTCCAATTTCGCTAAAGGTATAGCTCTGCAGAAGGTCCTGTTCCATTGAAGGTACGGCTCAATAAAAAGGCCACCCCCGCAGACGGCAAGCCATTGTAAATGGTCCGGGTATCGTGGACGGTAAAACGCAGTGGGAGGTCCGGTGGCGCGAAAGTCTCGAAATCCACCTCTGTCCGGGTTGTCTCGGCGGCAGGTAAAAGCTCTGTCAGATACCGTAGTCCCATTTTCCCCCTATCATCATTTCTTGCTGTCAATTTGCCCGGCAGGGACCGCCCCTGAGTTTGTCGCCCTGTGATGGGCACCCTCAAAGCTCTCGGCATCCGGGGCCGGCCAAGGTACTGCGCCCCCCGGAAAGCGGGATAACGCTGATTCGGGTTCCGATTCTTTCCTTCAGAGCCGGCACATGGGAAATGATTCCGATCAGTTTGCCCTCCTGATGAAGCCCGGCCAGGGTATCCAAAGCGGTTTCCAGCGCCTCTTCATCCAGGGAACCGAAGCCTTCATCCAGAAACAGGGAATCCACCCGCACATTGCGGCCGGCCATTCCGGAAAGCCCCAGCGCCAGGGCAAGGCTGACAATAAAACTCTCTCCCCCGGATAGATTCCGGGTCGACCGGATCTCTCCGGCCTGATAATTATCGATAACACTCAACTCCAACGAATCTTTTTCACGGATCAGCAGGTAGCGGTCGCTCATTTTCATCAATTGGGCATTGGCATGCGAGATCATGACTTCAAAGGTCAGTCCCTGGGCAATCGTGCGGTATTTTTTGCCATCCGCCGATCCAATCAGTTCATTCAGGGAATCCCATCGCCGGCACTCTTTTTTCTGCACCTCAATGACAGCCTGCTTGTCCTTGATCCGTTCTTTGGCCGCATTATTTTGGCTGAGGATGAGATCGAGGCCGGTCACGGCATCATGAACCGCCCTCAGAGATTCCTGATCCGCTTTGAATTGCGATTCCAAGAGATCAAGCGACTGATCGGTCATCGACTTGGCGATCTCCTGAGCCAGGCATGTTTGTCGATCATTGAGTCGGGCGTTGAGATCGGTTCGACGGTCATCCAGCATCCTGGCCCTAACCGATAAGATCTCCCGTTGTTCCGGGTTCAACCGGGCTGCAAGGAACCGGACTTCATCCGAAAACCCGGCTGCATCGAGGGCGGATAAAAAAACCGCTTCGGCAGCCGCCAGTTCCGGTTGGCGCATCTCAAGGCGCCGTTTGAGAGATTCCACCAGGGTTTGGACGGATATCAGTTCCTGCTGCAACGCTAAGTCTCGGGATCGGGTCCGCTTTTCCGCCGCCTCAGCCTGGCTGATCGCTACATTCAGGCGACGTTCCTCATTATCGGGATGGCGATCACCATATAACGATTGGCGGTTCTCCCGTCCGGCCTGATAATCCTTCTTGAGCTTATCGAGGCCTTGCCTGTTTTCAACCGATACGGCACTTTGAGTTTCAATCAGCGCGTCCAGACGCTTGATCTCACTTTCAATCGTCATAATCCGTGTTTGGAGTTCAGCTTTTTGCCCGGCCTGTTGCTGCCATGCCTTCAAACGATCTTTAAATGACTCAAGCCATAATGAAAGATTCTCTTCCCGAATTTCCGTAATGCCCAACGGCTGAAGTTTGGCCGTTACCGCCTGCTTGAGTTCTATAAACTCGGCCTGAAGCTTTTCCATGGTGTTGGTTAATTCCATCAGCGCATTTTCCGCATTGTGCCGATCATTGGAGGCAGCGGCTTCCCGTTTTTCAGTCTCGATCAGATTGGTCCTGGAATCCACTTCGGATTTTTCGAGTTTCTGAACGACAATTTCCAGCTCTTCGGCCCGAGTGATCAGCGTGCTCAGAGTATTGATTCTCTGTTCGGTTTCATCCGGAACCGGAACATTCCCTCCGGCAAAAGGATGATCTGTCGAGCCGCATAAGGGACAGGCTTTACCGTCTTCCAGATTCTTTCGGTAGGATTCAAGTTCCTCAATTTTTCTAATGAAGGCCATTTCACGGAACAGGGCATCTTTTTCGGCGCGATACTCACGCAGCAACTTGCCGTCCAGCCATTCATTCAGAGCCTGCCGGCCCTGCTGCAGCTTCCGGGATGCCTCGTCACACTGCTGCCGGCCTATCTCGGCCTGTTCCGTGCAGCCGGAGAGTTTTTTTATGGTTTGATTCCGAGCGGCCACCGCTTTTTTAATCATTGTCTCAGTTTGTGCGATCCCGCGCTGTCCGGCCAGCAAATTCTCAAACTGGGCTTCAATACCGGCCAGGCCGCTGATCAGCCATTCATCCTCAGCATGAAGGGTGAGATAGCCTTCAACCTGCTGCAATTTTTTTTCAGCCTCAGCTTGTTTTTTTTGCTCGTTCAGACGGAGCTGCTGATCGGCCTCGATTTTGGCCGCCTCCTTCCTGCCTTTTTCCTCGCCTTCGGAAATCAATTCGGCCTGGCCGGCCAGTTTTTGATCAAGGGCGCGGATTTGGTGGATAAGAGGTAGGGCGGCGGTATGTTCTTCTTTGGCTTTGAGGGTCTGCTGTTCCGCTGCCTCCAAGGCTTCAGCCTGGGACTTGGCCGCCATTTGAAGCTCAGGGATCCCCGCCTGACCGGTTTTCAAAGCGGCCTGATCATCCGCCTGCTGCTTCCGGATAGCCGCCAACGCAGCATAAACGCCGTCCAGGGAAGCCGCTTTCATGGCACGCTCCAGCATGTCCCGGTTCGGTCCAAAGGCCTCGTAATCGCCCTTTAGTATAACGGATTCTTCCTCCAAACTGCCGATCTCTTTTTTTAATCCCTCGATCAAGTTAAGCCGGGCGACGGCTTTGGCGGTCCAAGCCGTTTTTTCCGCCAGCTCGCTCTCCTGGTTCCGCTTGATATCAATTTCCTGTTGAATCTCACGTTCCCGATCCAGCTCCAGAATCGTGATACCGGAGGTTTCGGCCTGTATCAGATCCAGCTTGATCTGTTCGTCCCGACATCGCCGATGAACCCGGCGCGAGATCTCCGAATAGATCCCGGTGCCGGTAATCTGTTCCAGTATTCTGGATTTCTGTTCACTATCGGCTTTCAAGAAGGTATCGAATCCCCCCTGGGCCAGCAGGATAGAGCGAGTGAAGCGGTCAAAGTCCATGCCCGTTTTTTCTTCAACGACTCCGGAGACCAGGCTTTTCTTGGTTTCAATGGGCTGACCGGTGTCCGCGTCGATAATCTGGTGCTCTTGATCCTGGAGAGTACCATCCGCTTTTTTGCGGGCCCGGCGTTGCTCCCAGTGACATCGGAATCGGCCGGCCTGGGATTCAAAAAGCACCTCAGCGTAGCATTCGCCCGTACCGCGGGACATGATCTCATTTCCGCTCTGGGTAATCTTCCCCAGCCGGGGAGTCGCTCCGTAAAGGGCAAGACATACGGCATCCAAAACCGTCGATTTGCCTGATCCGGTCGCTCCGGTCAGCACAAAAATTCCTTCGGATCGATACTCCACTCCGGTCAGATCAATAATCCATTCCCCGCGGAGCGAATTCAGATTTTTAAATCGTAGTTCCAGTATCTTCATGATCCTCCCCGCTATTCCGCGTTCGGATCGTCGTCATGAATCGATCGGACGATTTCGTTATAGGCAATCATCAAATCTTCCCGCTCTTCATCCGGTACATTATGTGTATCGAGAAAGCAGGCAAAGACATCACCGTGCTCAAGATCATCCAGGGTTTCACCGTCAGTCATGGTTCGAATCACCCGATCCATGATCTCTTTATTTTTTATCCGCAAAATCTCCATCAGGCAATCCCCCAGCGCCTCATCGAGCTGTTCCCGCAAATCCGGAATGATCCGACTGCCGGTATACTCAATCTCGAGCCAGGCCCGGCTATTCTCATGTTTCAATTCCTCAAGCCGGATCTGAATTTCTTCCAATGAACCGGCGATACGGACCAGGGGCTGGAAACAGGGGACCGGAATTTCCCGGATATCGGGCATCTTGCCCATAAAATCGATTGTAATTACGGTTTTGGTTTGAGCCGCTTCGCCGAATCCCATCGGTATGGGCGATCCGCAATAGCGGACATGCTCGGCACCGCTGACGATCTGCGGCACATGCAGATGACCGAGGGCGACATAATCGATAAAAGATGGAAAAACATCCGGGCCGACATGGGCCAGGGATCCGACATACAGTTCCCGCACGCCGTCCCCGTCGATGGTCCGGCCGCCGGCCGTGAAAAGATGTCCCATGCAAATCATTGGAATATCAGTATATCCCCGGCTTTCATAGTCGGTTCGTTTCCGCCCGGCAATAGCACAAACCTCGGCATAATGGCTTTTCAGCCCCTCCATCAATTTACTATTTTTATCGTCAATGGTTTCTCCCGGCTCAGCCGTCCGGAGGTCCTTGTCCCTCAGGTAGGGTACCGCACAGACGACCGCCTCCGGACGATCCCCCTGATACAACGTAATGACTTCCTTATCCGAGGATTCGGTCATGCAGCCGATCACATAAACATTCAGTTCCCTCAGCAGTTCTCGGGGAGCATTCAAAAATGAGGGTGAATCGTGGTTGCCGGCAATGACCACCACATGCCGGCAACCGGTAGCGGAAACCCGGCACAGAAATCGGTAGTACAGCTCGGCGGCCCTGTTACTCGGCGTACCGGTATCAAAGATATCACCGGCGATCAGGAGCGCATCGACAGCTTCATGGTGAATGATCTGAATCACCCATTCCAAAAACGACTCAAACTCGTCATAGCGTTTGCGGCCATAGAGCGAGCCTCCCAGATGCCAGTCCGAAGTATGAAGTAATTTCATGGTAAACAATCCCAAGGATAATCAATTATAGTCAATATTATCATCAGCTTCCTACAATGATCGACCACACCGCAGTAGAACACCGCTCATACCCGATTCATTTTCATGAACATGCTCGCAACAATTTGGGGTTTATTGTAAGGACTACAATTCCCCCATGATTAAAATCTGAATCATGGGTCATCAGTTTCATATTTCTCTTTTTGCATAGATCAATAAGAATAGCATCGTTAAAGTCAATCTGACCGGATGTAAAATCCGTCAAAGCTC
>JAGOEH010000159.1 GCA_017997825.1 Candidatus Delongbacteria bacterium
GATTTCAGCTTTTTAAGGATAAGCCGGGCGCGATCGGCAGGCCTAATCATTTCTTTTTTTCTCCCGGGGTTGGATAGAGCATGACGGCCCGGAACAGTTCGGCCATCGATTTGGGTTTCTTCTTGGCATAGGCGGTCATGATCTTGATGTTATCATTCATCTCTTCCCGCTTCCGCATCGAGGATTGGGAATGATCGATCATTTTGTTGATTTCACGCAGACTCTGTAGTTCTTCCCGTTTCTGATACACCAGCAGCAGCTTCTCCATGACCTTCTGTTCGGCCGGGGAGAAGTATCGTTCCATAAGTTTCATATCGCCCTTTTTTTTAAGTTTGGCATACTGAATAACCTTGAGCTGTCTGGTTTTCTCATCCAATTGCATGATTTTTCGATATTCGGGAGACTGAACGGAAGGGGGCGGTGGAGACTTCTTTTTCTTCCAGAAGAGCAAGCCGGGCTCCTCATTTGGGGGTGAAGGTGCGTCCTGCCGGGCGCATAAAGAAAAAAAGCCATAAAAACACACAGTTTTTATGGCTTAACGACCCCAACGGGATTTGAACCCGTGTCGCAGGCGTGAAAGGCCTGTGTCCTAGGCCGAACTAGACGATGGGGTCACATCCTCAAATTCGCACCTATTATAATCAAATTCCGAAGGGATGTCAATAGTTTTTTTCTCCCCGGCCGATGAATTTTGGTATTGACTTTTGATGTCAACTTCCATACAATACCGGGTGAGGTCAAACCAAAAAAGGAAGGGCAAATGTTAGACCGAAAGTTTATCCGAGAAAATCCGGACGTGGTGGGGAAAGCGATCGTCAACAAACATGAAAAAGCCGATCTGTCTCTTTTCCTGGAACTGGACCTGCAAGAGCGGGATTTGAAAAAACAGGCCGATGATCTAAGGGCGGAACGAAATCGACTCAGCGAAAAGGTCTCCGAGCTGAAAAAGCAGAAACAGGACGCTTCGGCCGAGATCGAAAGCGTAAGAACCATCAATACCGGGATCAAATCAGTGGAGGAAAAGTACGAAACGATTCATCAGCAGAGTGAATCCCTTCTGAATTGGTTTCCCAATATTCCCCATCATACCACTCCGATCGGGGAATCGGAAGAGGACAATGTCGAGATCCGGCAGTGGGGACAGCCCCGAATTTTCGATTTTCCGGTCAAGGCTCATTATGAAATCGGAGAACAGCAGGATATCATGGATTTTCAACGGGCCGGAAAAATCTCCGGAGCCCGATTCTCACTCCTGAAAGGACGCGGCGCCCGATTGGAACGGGCCCTGATCGACTTCATGTTGGATATCCATACCCTGGAACACGGCTATACCGAAATCGCTCCTCCCTACCTGGTTAATTACGAATCGATGTTCGCCACCGGACAGCTCCCCAAACTGGAAGACGAGATGTTCAATACCGGCCGGGATCCCTATTTCCTGATTCCCACCGCCGAAGTCCCGGTCACCAACCTCCACCGGGATGAAATCCTGAAAGAAGATCAATTACCATTATATTATGCCTCCTATACCGCTTGTTTTCGGCGCGAAGCCGGCACATACGGCAAAGACACCCGCGGATTGATCCGGGTTCACCAGTTCGACAAAGTGGAAATGGTCAAATTCGTCAAACCGGAAAATTCTTACGAAGAATTGGAATTGCTGGTCAAGAACGCCGAAAAGCTTCTCCAGCTTCTCAATTTGCCTTATCGCGTCATCCAGTTGTGCACCGCCGACCTGAGTTTCGCCTCCGCCAAATGCTACGATCTGGAAGTCTGGCTACCCTCACAGGGTAAATATCGGGAGATCTCATCCTGCAGCAATTTCGAAGATTTCCAGGCCCGGCGCGGCAAAATCCGGTTCCGCCGCAACTCCACCCGCGAGACCGAATTCGTCCATACCCTCAACGGTTCCGGACTGGCCGTCGGACGGACTATGGCCGCCATCCTGGAAAACTACCAGACCCCGGACGGCAATTTCACCCTTCCCGATGTCCTGACCCCTTACATCAAATAACCCCATGACCAGACGATTCACTGAAAAAAAATTCTTTTACCAGAATTTCAGTTCGCTCTTTAAGATTTATGTCTTTATCGGACTGATGGTCATCAGTGTCTTCTTTTTCTGGTATACCCAGCAACTAAACCAAAATATCCGGGAAAACGATCAGCGATATATTCGGTTGTTTGCCCAGTTCTCCACTCTGGCTCCCCTCATCAACGACGAAAACCTGAATACCGTATTCGAAAATGTTCGTGAGGGATTGACCTTTCCGGTGATTGTCACCGACCAGAACAATCAGCCCAGTTTCTGGAGAAATATCGATCTGCCGCAGGATTCGGCTCAGATCATTCCCTATCTGAAAGATCTGATCCGGAAAATGGATGAGAAAAATCCCCCTAAAGTCATCGAACTGAATATCGACGACGGGTATAAACTGGTTCAATACCTTCATTACGGAGAATCCAGCCTGATCCATAAACTAAAATGGTATTCCATTGAACTGATCATCATTATCGCCTCCTTTTTCGTTTTCGGGGTCTGGATTTTCAAAATCATCAAACACTACGAACAGAGCTTTGTCTGGGTCGGCCTGGCCAAAGAAACCGCCCATCAACTGGGAACTCCGGTTTCTTCCCTGATGGGATGGAACGAGTTACTGGCGGCTTACGCCGAAGACAACCCGGAAGTGCAGAATGTGACCGAACAGATCGGTCTGGACCTGCAGCGTCTGGTCCAGATTTCCAACCGATTCAACAAGATCGGATCGGATGCGGAACTGGTTCCGATCGATATCAACCTGATCCTCCACAAATCCTGCGACTATTTTAAGGGTCGGTTGCCCCAATTCAGCAAAAACATCATGATCTCCGATCATTACCATCCCGGACTTCCCCAGGTAGCCGGCAATCCGATCCTGCTGGAATGGGCCTTCGAAAACATCATTAAAAACGCCATGGATGCCGTCCACAAAAAAGACGGCCTGATCGAGGTCTATACTGAACCGGACCCGGTCAATCCGAATCGAATCCACATCTATTTCAAGGATAACGGCAAAGGGATTCCCGGATCACATCACAATAAAATATTCTATCCGGGATTCTCCACCAAGAAGATCGGCTGGGGACTGGGATTGTCCCTGGTGAAACGAATTATCGAGGAATACCATTCCGGCAAGGTTTCCATCAAAGAGAGCGCCCCCAGCAAAGGCACCATTCTCCAGATCACCCTGAAAGCCTTGCCTTCACCCAAGGAATCCGCATGAGTCAGTGGTGGGATGAGCTGTTTGCCCTTCATAATCAGCCGATGAAATATGATCTGAGCCGGATCACCTCGTTTCTGCACCAAATCGGTAATCCCCAGCATCGGTTCCGAAGCATCCACCTGGTCGGAACCAACGGCAAAGGGAGCACGGCCAGTTTCATCAAGGACATGATCCTGGCTATGGGCTACCGCGTCGGGTGCTACACCTCACCCCACCTCTATACTCCACTGGAACGGATCTCGATCGATCATCATCTGATCGATGAAAATTGGCTGAGAACCTGGTATTCCGGGCACCAGCCGATGATTCGCGATATGGGATTATCCTTTTTTGAAATCTTTACCGCCGCCGCCTTTGACTATTTCGCAGATCAAGGCTGCCAATGGGCCGTATGCGAAGCCGGTTTGGGAGGGCGCCTGGATGCCACCAACGTCCTTGCTCCGGAAGCAGTGGTCATCACCTCCATCTCGATGGATCATCAGAATGTATTGGGGGATACGATCGAATCGATCGTCAGGGAGAAAATCGCCGTCATCAAACCCAAAATCGCGGTTTTCCTGAGCCGCCAATCCTATCCGGAGGTGGGCCGCCTCACCCGCGACCGATGCCGGGAACTGGACTGCCCGCTTTATACCGATGATGAACATCTCCGAACCCACATCACCGGCAGCCATTTTGACGGAATGGATTTTGATCTGGAACTGGATCAGGAACCGGTTCCGAATCTTCATCTGAATCTGGCCGGAGAATGGCAGGTGGAAAATGCCTCGATGGCCTGCCTGGTTGTCCGAACCCTTTTCCCCGAATCATGGAATCCGGCCTTAATCCGCCGGGCCTTAAACACTACCCAATGGTCCGGCCGATTACAAAAAATCACCGAACGGCCGCTGATTATCGCCGATGTCTCCCACAATCCGGATGGATTGGAAAAAACCCTGCACTTCATTACCCGGCATCAGGCCGAACTGCCCCAACCGGTCCGTATCATTTTCTCAGTCTTGGCCCGCAAAGACTACCGCCGGATGATCGAACTCCTTCGCCGATCCTGTCTGGAAATCCGATTGCTGCCGCTGAGCTATTCGGAAGGGCTGACCCTCTCTCAACTGCAAGATTTGAAAACGGAATTGAATCTCGACTGGCCCATCATCCCGGCCATCCCCTATTCCGACCTGACCGCCGATCCCCATGCCACCTGGCTGATTATCGGCAGTCACTACCTGCTGGCCGAAACGGTTCCGGGCATCCTTCGGCACTCCCATCATCTGAATGTCAGTGCGACATGATCTTGCGCTCCCAGCCGTCATCATAGTACTCCCCCGGCCAGGTCGAATGCACTAACGAATAATCCCCAACCCCCTTCATATCGGCAAAAACAAAAAACTGTTTCCCTTCCCGGTAATAATACCAAATTTCATACGGCTTTTTCCCTGATTCATTGGGATACCGCTGGACCTCATCCGGAGCTCCATATTTCAGATAGATCTTGCCCCGGTCGGTTTCCACCGGATTCCGGTTGTTCAGCGGCTTGAAGCTCTTCTTGACATACTCAAGGTTTCGATAATACTCCATCAGCGTCTCGTTATCGGAGGTTGACGGCGTTGGATCCCGCTTTTTCCAGAAATCCTTCAGAAATTCCACCTTCTTGTCCTTACCGTCCAACTGTAAAAACAGGGCCAATTCTTCATCGGTGGCTATCGGTTTGATTTCTGAATAGATTTCATCCAAGCGCTGATCGGAAATCGGATAGATCCGGCTCTCCGTCGGCTTGATATTATAAAACCGTTTACTCTGCCGCAGCGTATCCTGATCATGAATGATTTCAATTTCCAAAGCGTATCGTCCCGATTCCAGCGAACCGATATCCATCACACCGACCATGGCCAGATTCCGGTTGGAAATGGAGACACGGCTGCTTTTCTCCTGGATCGGTTCCCGGTTCATATTAACGATCCGGTGACGGATATCGACGCTGTCGGCTTGATCAATTCCATGGCTGCCGTAGATCTCAAAAAAGTAATAAAGGGACGTATCCTGTTGGGTATAGGTCAGCAGAATATTAGGAATGATCCGGTATCCCGATTTGTGAAGCAGGGATTTCCCCTCCTCCGCCGTTATGTTTTTGGCCAGTTGAATGCCGGACAAGCTCAGTGAATCCCGGGGATAGGCGGAACATCGCAGCGTATCCTGATAGAGGCTGGATTTAGCTGAGATTTTATCCTGCAACTCGATCGAGATCCGATAATCGCCGGGTGCCAGAATCCTGGGATAAATCCGAAGATCATGTTCGCCTAACTGCATCCGGCTGGTATCCGCAACCTGATGAGTTCCCTGGAGGCTATCCTGAAAAACCGGATGCCCCTGTAGATCATGAAACCGGATTACAATCTGAAAACGGCTTTCAAACCCCTGAGATATCGGCTGATAGTCCAGAGAACTGGTCAATACCAACAGATAAAGTTCCAGATAGGGATGACGGAGACTGTCCAGGCTGTTAAACTGGGTATAATCATAGTACAATACCGGTTCGAGACTGACACGGTCCGCCCGAATCCAAGCTGTAGACAACACGATCAGGATGAAAAGTTTACGCCACATGATACTTATCGGTTTCCTTTCACGATTCCGAACAGATCGGTAAATTCAGGGTTGCGGGCGATCTCGGACATACGATGTAATTGCTGATCGAATTCCGAAGGAGAATCGAAGATGAACTGAGAGCACCATTGGTTTTCTTCCGCCTGATCCTTGGGCTGTAAAACGACATTCCGAGGCAGATTCAGCTTTCGAACCATTTGCTCGGCGGAGTTACGAAAGGCGGTGATATGAGGACGGATCTGATTATTGACGGCAGCAAGGCACCGTTCAATCCGTTTGGGTGGAGATAGGGTTTCATCGGTCAGAATACTCCGGATATCAAGTTCCTGCATAATAACGTCCAGTTCGTCCCGGCGGAGAATCCTCAAATGATGAAGATCGGAGATGAATTGTCTTTCCTGGTTCAGATTAAAACGAACCATCGTCAAACACTCAACCATCGTCACTATTTCATGGTCTGAGAAACAATTCCAGTGATCCAGATTCTCGACACGAATGGTTTCGCTTTCCAGTGCCTCCCAAATCGGAGGAGGCATGGTGGATATCCGGCGGATAAAAGCCCGGGTTCCGGGTTTGAAGGAGATTTGGAGCTGTTTGAACCAAAGGCTTTCCTGATTCATGGCCTCGGATTCAAGCATAAAGATTCGTTCCAAGGGAGAAAGAGATTTTCCATTTTGATTAAGCTCGATCCTGATCTGAGCCCAATCGGAGTCGGATGAATCGCTAACCGGAATGGTATAAACCGGTAGTGCCAGATGATGAAGAGCGGCAAAACGGGCTCGTTTCCAGCCGTCTACCAGGCAAAGCCCGGTAGATCGACAAACCACTCCCACCGGTTGCAGGATACCATAGCGGCTGATGCTCCGATCCAGGGATTCCGGGATACGGACCCAAGCAAAATAGGGCGGCAAATTTTTAAAAAAATGGGTGTCAGGCGATAACCATTCGATCGTTCCGGTCATGGGGGCAAGCTCCTTTATCCGCATTCGCTGTAGCCGCAGGCCCGGCAGGTGATGCATCCCTCATTGACTTCCAGAGAGCTGCCGCAATCCGGACACGCCCCGATCAGCATAATCTCTTTTTTGGTTTTGGCATGCTGGGCCAATTCCAGTTTGAGCTGGATCGAGGGTTGTTCATCGGCTTTTAGGTTAATGAATTCCTCAATCGCTTTTCCGATAGCATCGGCGCAACTGAGTATCTTCTCGCCCCCGTCCCAGGTCGGCCGGTGGCAACTGATTCCCTTGAGCTGCTCCACAATATAGTGAGGGTTGATCCCGCTGCGCAGGGACAGGGATGCCAGACGCCCGATGGCTTCCGACTGAGAAGCGGCG
>JAGOEH010000011.1 GCA_017997825.1 Candidatus Delongbacteria bacterium
GTTGATGAAAGGCCCTCATGATATTTTTATTATGCGCCAGATTGATGGCGGTTTTGCCTCCGACGTTGCTGTCCACCATGGCCAGCAGGGTGGTTGGGATCTGGATAAAATCGACTCCACGCATGTAGCTGGCGGCTGCGAATCCTCCCAAATCGCCGACTACACCTCCTCCCAGCGCCACGATCAGGCCGTCCCGGCTGAAATTGTTCCGGATCAGATGATGAAATACATGATTCAGAGTGGTTATATCTTTATATTTCTCTCCATCTTCGATGGCCAGATCAATGAAATTCGGATAGCGCGTTTGCCAGTTCTGAATGATATGGGGATAGAGGTGCTGCAAGGTTTTATTGGTTAAAAGAGCGATTTTACTGTATCCTTTAAACATGGCTTCCGCCTGATTCAGGATAGAGCGACCGATTTTAATGGGATATCCGGCCGAAGGGGTATTGACCATGACATGATAGTCGATGACTGATTCCGGGGTGGTTTGATCCGAGCTATCGAGGTTCATTGCGCTTCCTCCTCTGGGCTTCATTTATTCCTGTAGGGCTTTGGTAATGATTTCTTCCAGCGTGGCCGGCTGGTATTTTTTAATAACGGCCTGGATTTTCTTTTCGGCCTGGTTTTTAGCTAATCCCAGACTGATCAGGGCCAATTCGGCTTCCTCCAGAATTCCGGCCTGGCTGATGGGGGAAGCAGGAATACCGGGTATCCGGATTTCGTCTTCGTCCGAGTGTTTCCAACTGTCTTTGAGTTCGACGATCAGACGGGCGGAGGTTTTTTTACCGATTCCATGGATGGAACTGAGTTTGGCAAGATCCTCTGTCTGAATCAGATGTTTGAGATCCTGAGGAGAAACACTCGATAGAATGGTTTGAGCGGATTTGGGGCCGATCCCGCTGACCCCGATTAGTTTTAGAAAGGCCTCTCGCTCGGCCCGGGTGTAAAAACCATACAGGGTTATACCATCCTCTTTGACGTGGAGATAGGTATACAGTTGCATTGATTGTTCCAGCTCGGGCAAATGGCGGGATGTTTCGACCGATATGTTCAGGCTATAGCCGATTTGGCCGGCTTCGATCACTGCCAGGGTCGGTTTTTTTTCTTTTAGGATACCTTTTAGGTAAGCAATCATGCTTGTCCTTGTCAGTTATAAGGGTTAACCGATATCCAGAAATTGGATTTTGTCCTGGAAACGGGCAAACAGTTCGTCGCGAATCAAACGGTTTTCGGCCAGCAGTAGGTGGGAGTCTCGGCTCAAAATCTGGAGGACTTTCTGCCGGCAAAACTGCATCAGTTCCTGGTCAGTCAGGATCTCGATCATCTTAATGGGAGGCAGGCCGGCCTGTTGGATGCCCAATAATTCACCGGGTCCACGCAGTTTCAGATCCTCTTCGGCGATTTTGAATCCGTCCAGTTGCTGGGTGATCACGCTCAGGCGCTGTTTCCCTTCCTGTGTCAGCCGAGGCGATGACACAAAGAAACAGTAGCTCTGGCGGGTGCCCCGTCCGACCCGTCCCCGGAGCTGATGGAGCTGGGCTAATCCGAAGCGTTCGGCATGCTCGATGATCATGGTGGTCGCATTGGGAACATCGACCCCGACCTCAATGACGGTGGTTGAAACCAGAATCTGGATCCGGTTGCTCTTGAAATCGGCCATAATCTGGTTTTTCTGCTCCGTTTTCATTTTGCCGTGCAATAACGCGGTTTGAGATGATGGAAAACGCTGCTGAATTTCCTGATAAGCGATCTGGGCAGCTTTCAGGTCACTCTTTTCCGATTCCTCAATCAGAGGATAGACAAAGTATATCTGAGTTCCCAAGTGGATCTGTTGGTCGACGAAATCATAGATTTCCGGCATCTGATGCTGGAGAAGCCATCGGCTGATGATCGATTTGCGTCCAGTCGGCAATTCATCCAGAACCGAGACATCCATATCACCGTAAACACTCATTGCCAGGGTGCGCGGAATGGGGGTTGCCGTCATGATCAGAATATCCGGGAATTCCCCTCTCGAGGGGAGTATTCCCCGTTGAATCACTCCAAACCGATGTTGTTCATCGATGACGACCAGGCCCAGCCGGGAAAACTGAATGGGATCCTGAATCAGGGCATGGGTGCCGATGATGATGGCCGGTGTGACTGACGCCATTTGGGAAATAGCCTCCAGTTTGGATTTGGATTTCATGCCCGAGGTCAGCAGCCAAGGCTCGATATCGAATGCCTGAGCGTAATGACGGATATTATGGTAGTGCTGTTCGGCCAGAATTTCGGTCGGTGCCATCAAGACCGCCTGATAACCGTTTTCATAAGCCAACAACATGGCCAGCAGGGCTACGATGGTTTTGCCTGATCCCACATCGCCCTGGAGCAGCCGGTTCATCTGATGCGGTGCGGTCATATCCTGGTAAATCTCACGGATGACCCGTTTCTGGGCCTGGGTCAGACTGAAGGGAAGTTTGTTGAGAAGATTCCGCAGCAATCCCTGACTGGGATTGAATCTGATTCCCGGCCGCCGTTGATTGGCCTGATACCGGATTTTCAACAGCAACTGTAGATAAAAACCCTCTTCAAACATCAATCGATGTCGAGCCTTTTCCAACTGATCCATCGATTCCGGGAAGTGCATCTGCCGGATCGCATCCTGCAGCGGCATAAATCCACCTTCCTGCATCAGCCATTCAGGAAGGGTCTCCCGATAATCCAGCTCCTGTTCAAACAGAAGCTGATAAATGATCTTCCGAAACATACTCTGACTCAACTGCCCCTTTTCCAGATCCTTGCTCCAGGGGTAAATCGGAATGATTCGGGAGAGTTGAGCGATATCGGAATTTTCCCCGATAATCTGATACTCCGGATGGATCCATTGTTTGCCGTTATAGAATGTCACTTTCCCGCTCAGGAAAAGGATTTGCCCGACCTGGAAGTATTTCTGGAAAAATGGAATGCGGTTAAAGAAAATGCAGCGAATCGTCCCGGTGTTGTCGGCCACCGTGACGGTCAGTCTTTTTTTTCCGACCGGGACGGTTTTAATCTGGATGATCCGCGCAATACAGGTTACCTCTTGATTCAGAGGCAGATGACTAATGGGTAGGATTGTGCTGCGGTCGACATACTTCCTCGGAAAATAACTTAAAAAATCCCCGATCGAGTGAATACCAATCTCGGTCAGTGATGCGGCCCGCTGAGGCCCTATCCCTTTCAGATACTGGATGGAATCATTCAGGTTCATGGTTATGCCGGATATCTTAGATGATGGTGCCGGCTGGGATAATCGTGTCTTTGGGAATGACCACCAGTCCATCCCTAATATAATACAAGGGGCCGTCAAAATGATCCAGATTATTCCGGTTGGTAATTACTGTTCCGTCACCGATCTGAACATTCTTATCGATAATACTGTTGCTGATGATACAGTTTTTCCCGATGCCCGGATAGTGATCGGGAATCAGGCTGGAGGATTGCTGGATCAGCTTTTTGGGGTAATAATCAGCACCCATGACAATCGAATCGGAAATCCGGGTTCCGGTATCGATAAAGCTGCGCAGGCCGATAATGCTATGGCTGATTTCCGACTGGTTCACGATCGCTCCTTCCCCGATGATACTGGTGCTGATATGTGCCTGGCCGACCATTTTAGCCGGCGGCAGATGCCGCTGATTGGTATATAGGGGATGAAGAGAGTCATAAAGTGAAAAGTCGGGTTTCAGATCGGTGAATTTCAGGTTTTCGTCATAAAAACTTCTGATGGTTCCGATGTCGCTCCAGTAACCCTGAAAGATATAGCCAAAGGTTTTATAGTTTCCGATCGAAGAGGGAATCAGGTGTTTGCCGAAATCGGTTCGGTCATCGTTCATCAGGATTTCCTCCAGGATCTCATACCGGAACAGGTAAATCCCCATTGAGGCCAGATAGGGTTTTTCAAAACTGGATGGAAAGCTGGTCAGCTCCGGCAGATTTTCGGGAGTTGGTTTTTCCATGAAATTGACGATTTCCGAGTTTTTATTCAACTGCATAATGCCGAACTGGGGAGCTTCGTCCGGAATGACCGGCAGAGTGCAGACCGTGATATCGGCATGCTTCTTTTTGTGATAGTCCAATACTTCATTGAAATTCATATGGTAAAGCTGGTCACCGGACAGGATCAGGACATAGCGGGGTTTGAACGTATTGATATGGCGCAGGGATTTGCGGACGGCATCGGCGGTTCCCTGGAACCAATCGTTGTATTCATAGCTTTGCTCGGCGGCGATCAGGGAAACAAATCCGCTGGTGAAGCTGTCGAATCGATAGGTCATCAGGATATGCCGGTTGAGCGATTCGGAGTTGAACTGGGTTAAAATATAAATTTTTTTGATATCGGAGTTTATGCAGTTCGAGACCGGGATATCAATCAGTCGGAATTTTCCTCCCAGGGGAACCGCTGGTTTGGATCGGGCCATCGTGAGAGGAAACAGTCGGGTTCCTTTTCCGCCCCCCATGATTACCGCAATGATTTCAGCCATCATTTTCCTCCTGTCCGTTTTATTTATTCCTATTATAATCAAAAAAACAGGAGGTACAAGTAAAAAAAATGATATGGGGTGAAATAAAAATGGAATCAGCTAATGAGGGGAACTCAACAGAATGGAACCGATTGGGGATTGGGGATCAATCGGAATTCAGGGTGTCGACATAGGACATATCAACCAGAACTTCCCTGGCTTTGGATCCGTCATTGGGGCCGACGATACCGGCTTCCTCCAGCTGATCGACAATTCGGGCCGCCCGGGCATAACCGATTTTCAAACGCCGCTGAAGTAGCGAGGTTGAGCCTTGCTGGTGCAGAATCACCAGTTTGGCGGCTTCGATAAAGAGTGAATCGCGATCGCCGGTGCTGATCGGACCTTCACCCAATTCATCGTTTTCATCGAAGATGCTTTCATATTGGGGCATGAATTTTTTCCATTGGTTGACCAGGGATTCGGTTTCTTCGGTGGAAATAAAAGCGCCGTGGATCCGATAGGGCATCGGTTTGCCGGGAGGGAGAAACAACATGTCGCCCCGTCCCAGCAACTGCTCGGCACCGTTCATGTCCAGAATGGTTCGGGAATCATTGCGCTGAGCCACCTGAAAAGCAATTCGGGTCGGGAAATTTGCCTTGATTACCCCGGTGATGACATTGACCGAGGGCCGCTGTGTGGCCAGTATTAGATGGATACCAACCGCCCGAGCCATTTGGGACAACCGGGTCACCGATTCCTCAATCTCACCGCTGGCCGTGATCATCAGGTCGGCAAACTCATCAATAATTACCACAATATAACTCAGTTTTTCCAGTTCGCTTTCCTGGCGATGATCATGCAGCAACCGATCGACCTTCTGATTGTAATCACTGATATTGCGAACCCCGATTTTGGCTAACATTCGATAGCGATCCTCCATCTCCGTCACGGTCCATTTCAGTGCTCCCACGGCATTCTTGGGATTGGTCACCACCGGAGTCAGCAAATGGGGAATATCATTATAAATACTGAACTCGATCATTTTGGGATCGATCAGAATCAAACGCAGTTCTTTGGGAGACATCTTGAATAAGAAGGAACATAGGATGGTGTTCAGACAGACGCTTTTCCCGGAACCGGTCGAACCGGCAATCAGGAGGTGGGGCATATTGGCCAAACTGGTACTGAAGGGCTCGCCGGAAGCCGTTTTGCCCAGTCCCAGCATTAATGGTTTGTCGTTGGCCTTGAAATCGTTGGATCGGATGATCTCTTTGAAATAGACGATCTCCGGATTACGGTTGGGGACCTCGATTCCGATCGAATCCTTGCCGGGCAGAGGGGCGATAATCCTTACCCGTCGGCCCAGCAGAGCCATGGAGAGGTCGTCCACCAGCCCTAAGATTTTATTGACTTTGACCCCGGGTGCCAGCTTGATTTCGTAAAGGGTTACAATCGGTCCGGGGCTGACGGTGACCACCCGGCTTTCGATTCCAAATTCCTTGAGCTTGGATTCCAGCTTGCCCGAGGTATCATGAATTTCAATTTTGGAAATGGGTTTTGATCCACCCGGGGGATCGGGAATGATATCGATCTGAGGAATACTGTAAACCGGGTTTTCGCTTCCGATAGATTCCGGAATAACCGGGCTTGATTCTTCCTGTTTAGGGGCGGATGGGGGAGCGGGTCGAGGGGATGGATGTTGAACGGGTGATGAGATCGGAGCCGGTTTGATTTCAAAATTCGGCAGAATTTCTTCGTCATCCGGCTGAGCCGAGTTTTCCATGGCCCGATTCAGATCAGCCGCCATGGATCCTCCTCGAACAATGGGGGGAATACTTTCCTCATTATCGTTGAGTGCCGGTATAGGCCTTGGGGGAGTTGGGACAGGAGATTGGTCATCCTCGATCGATGGTGTTACCGGTCGATTTTTTTTTTTTTCGTCTTCGAAGTTGAAGATCTTGATGGGCGGGTCCGATTTGGAAGGCAAATCCGATACGTTTCGGACTTTTGGAGGATGATCCCGTTCCGTCTTGATCCATTGTCCCAGTTCGGTTAAGGTGGAATGGATCGAATTGGCCAGCCACTCGATGATTCGCCATTCGGTCAGGAATACGATGGCCAGCAGAATGATGGCCAGCAGGATCAAGTAACTGCCGACCGGACCGAAAACCCCGATCATCAGTTTGGCCGGGTGGTGAAAGATCTTACCCCCGGTATGGAAATGAGAGCCCGGAACCAGGCCCTGATAGAGATGGATCTCGATCAGGTTAACCAGCAGGCAGGTGACCATCAGAAAAATACCGATGAAGGTGAATACCCGTCTTTTTTTGTGCCGGATGGGGGCGATCAGATTGTAGCAGCAAAGGCTGAACAGAAGCAGGACGACCAGAAAAGCGGGATATCCGAGTCCCTGGAACAGCCAATAGGATATCCAGGCTCCCAGACTGCCGGCATAATTATGGTAACTGCTGTAGAACAAACCGTTGCTTTTAAAGAGAGCATAATCGTTCAGGGTATAGCTGGCCAGACTGATTAGAACGAAAAGGGCGGAAATAAGCTGGATGACTCCCCAGACATGATACTTGCGGGAATCTTGGGGCATCAGGATTTACTCTGTTTCCGGTAAAAAGGGATACTCTGTTTGGCGGCTTCGACGATGTTATCGCGGATTTTGATGCCGAATGTTGTTAATTGATCGGCTTCCGGCAGATCAATATAGCCCATCCCGATCGATTTTTCCAGTATCGGAGAGAAACACCCGCTGGTGACATGACCGATTTCTTGGCCGTCCGGAGCCACGATCGGATAATGATGCCGTGGGATCAGTCGGTCAAGATAGCTGAAAGCGATCAGTTTGCGCTTTAAACCCGCATTTTTTTGGTTGATCAGGGCGGTTTGACCGGTAAAGGGAGTCTCCTTTTTCAGCTTGACGATCCAGCCTAGTCCGGCTTCCAGAGGGGTCGTTGTTTGGTCGATATCATTTCCATAGAGGGCATATCCCATTTCCAGCCGGAGCGAATCCCGGGCTCCCAATCCGCAAAGCTTGAGACCGAATGGTTGACCGGCCTTAAGCAGTTCGTTCCAGATGGTGACGGCCGCTTCGGGATTCCGGATATAGAGTTCAAAACCGTCCTCACCGGTATAACCGGTACGGGAAATCATGATTTCGATGCCGCAGACCGGTCCTTCCGCAAAATGATAATACTGAATCGGGGAGAGATCGACCGGGGTCAGGCGGCTCAGAATGTCGGCTGATTTCGGCCCCTGTAGGGCAATCAAAGAATAGAGGTCGCTCTGGTCTTCAAGAGTGACGTTATATGACCCCAGCTGAGATCGAATATGGTTGAAATCTTTTTCGATATTGGAGGCGTTGACCACCAGCATCAGGTGTTCGGAACTGTATTTGTAAACCAGCAGATCATCCACAATGGTTCCCTCCGGATAGCACAGGGCACTGTATAGCGCAGCATACGGCTGGAGTTTTGACAGATCGTTGGTGATGACCGAATTGATGAATCGTTCGGCGTCGGGGCCTTTAACGATAAACTCTCCCATATGGCTGACGTCAAAGATTCCGGCTGCTAATCGTACCGCTTTATGCTCGGCGATGATTCCTTCAGGATACTGAACCGGCATCTCATATCCGGCAAACGGAACAATTTTGGCATTGGCTTTCAGGTGCTCCTGATAAATAGCGGTTCGTTTCAGCGGGCTCACGATAACTCCTTTCTGAATTCGTTAACAGATCAAGGAGAGGGAAACGGATAATCCCTGAGATTTCCTTGGGGCATCGGCCCGGAGCAATCAATCGTAGGGTCCGGTTTGGGATTGCTGAATGGACGAATTCCGGGGGGATGACCGGTAATTGTAGCTTACAATATAAAAGGAAAACCTGAAAATGTCAAGATTGAAATGTGAGACATTCTTGAAAAATCCGATGATGAATCGGGAGGGTCTGGGCATAGCTGAAGGATCGGCAAATCCGTATTCTCAGATTTTTTCCCATCTGCGAGGCCGATGATGGGTTTCGGATCAGTTCCAGTATATAAGAGGTGGTTTGAAGCGGGTTTTCCGCCGGAACCAGGTAGGAGTTTTGGGTATGCTCCACCACATCCCGGTTTCCCCGGATATTGGAAACAATACAGGGGATTTCCATCAGGCCGGCTTCCAGCAGACTGCGGGGCAATCCCTCCTGGAGCGACAATAACACAAAAATATCGGCCATTGCCAGCCAAGGCCTGATATCCGCCTGCCAACCGGTTAAGCGAAACATGGAATTTAATCCGGCCTGCTCGATCTGAAGGGTTAGGGATTGTTCTAATGGGCCGGTTCCAATGATGATCCATAAAAAATCCTGTTCCAGTCCGGACAGGGCTTGAGCGCATTGGATGATCATGTCCAGTCGTTTCCTGGGAATGAAATCGGCGATGGTGATCATAACCGGAAGGGTCTCGGGAATCTGATGTTCGCGCCGTAACCTTGACCGGTCATAATTCTCCGGCCGGTAATAATCCGGGTCGATGCCGATTCCGGGGGAGTGATAGATGTGGGTTGCGTGCATCCATTGTTTGGCTTGGCGATAATCATCCGTATTGATGGTGATGATGCCCCGGGTATATCCTGATAAAAAGCTTTCCATCCACCGGTAAATCCGATTCATGACCGGATTTCCGTATTGATGAAAGTGGAATCCATGAACCTCATACAGTATGGGGACCGGAGAACCGGCCAGGCGTTTGGCGATCCGGATCAGCGCCGATGCGATCGGGGTATGAGTGTAGATCATAGCGTAGCGGGTTTTGCGCAGGCAAATAACCAGCCGGATCAGTACGATCAGATTGAAGGGATGAAACAGACTTCGGGTGAACGGGAAATGACGGCGTATAATATCCGCCGGCATCCGGTTCCAGTCGGCCTTCCAATTAGCGGCTACCTCAACCGGGTATCCCATTTCCTGCAGGTGACGGATATAGGGTAAAAGAAAGGCCTCGGTTGTATAAGCCAGGGTTGAAACCACCATGATCGGGGCTGGAGTCTGCATGAGTCAAATATATGAATAATGTCCGGTTTTTGCAATAGAATTCTCCGGATATTTTGAGCTTGACAACCTGGTCCATTTCATATATTATAAACAGGTATCCTTTTTTTAATCCGGGGCGTTGCTGCCGGCAACGGGTTTGATTTTATCCGATCACCAGGGGATGTAAGCCGGTCCGGTTACCGCCGCGCGGGGGGGTATTCGGCAACTGATCCCGGCGATGACGGGAAACAAATCGAATCGAGAATAGAAATTCATCCGAAAGGAGTTGTCCCATGGCTGATCTATCGACGACCTATTTGGGGTTGAATCTGAAGAATCCGATCATCGTGACCAGCAGTAGTCTGGTCATGACCGAGGAAGGAATCCGCAAGTGCCAGGATGCGGGTGCTGGGGCCGTCGTCCTCAAATCGCTGTTTGAAGAGCAGATCCTGCTGGAACGAGAGAAAGTGGAAGCCCAGGCTTCCTATGACTGGCATAGCGAGGCGTATGAGTATATCAGTAAGATGAGTATGGAATTTGGACCGGAGTCCTATCTTCGTTTGATCGAATCGTGCAAGAAGAATCTGGAGATTCCGGTGATTGCCAGTCTGAACTGCGTGAACAGCCGCTGGTGGGGCGATTATGCCCGCAAGATTGAAGCGGCCGGAGCGGACGCGCTTGAGCTGAATGTGGCCTATTGGCCTTCGGATTCGACTCAGAAAGCCGAGGAGGTCGAACGGGTCTACCTGGAAATTTTGGACAAGGTCAAACAGAGCGTCAAGCTTCCGATTGCCATGAAAATCGGCCCCTATTTGTCGTCATTGGCCCATCTGGTCCACCGAATCGATCAGCAGGGCGTGAACGCTCTGGTCTTGTTCAACCGTTTTTACCAGTTCGATTTGGACCCTGAAAAAATGGAATTGGTTCCGGGGTATCTGCTAAGTACCCGGAATGAGGCGCATTTGCCGCTGCGTTGGATATCCATGCTTTCCGGCAACGTCAAGTGTGATCTGGCTGCCTCGACCGGAATCCACGATGGAATGGACGTGGTCAAACAGATCCTGGCAGGAGCCATGGTAACCGGCGTCTGCTCAACCCTTTTTATCAATGGAGTCGATTATATCCGAAGTATGCTGACCCAATTGGAATCATGGATGAATCATCATCATTACACCCGGCCGGATCAATTCAGAGGGAAACTGAGCCGGGCCGTCAGTCGGGTGCCTGAGGATTATGAACGTCTCCAATACATCCAGGCCTTGGTCGGCGTCGAATAGGTTTCGAATCAGGGGGTGACGCTTGAATCCCTTGACCAAACCAGCCGGCCGGCACTCCAAATTGCCCGCAGTTCTCCCTTTTCATACCAACTGAAATCAGCCGACCGGCGAATACTGAATCGGAAAGGTGAAGAATCCGGAGCTATCAACGTAGCGGTCGGGGAGATAAGGGAGGGTAGGGCAGTCAGCAGTCGGTTCGATCCCTGTCCGGTTTGGATCGCATGATAACCGGTACGCCATAGATGGATGAGCGAATCCTGAGTTTCCGACAATCGTCGGCTGCGAATCGGATCGGTCTCCAATGGGATGCCGGGATAGATATCCCCTCGTTGGGCATCGATTTCAGTGATTCCGCAATAGGTGGACAGATCGCCGATTTCCTGAATCATTCCTTTACAATATCGGGGCGGGTGGACCGAATAATCGATCTGCAAATTAATTCCCAGATCGGCTTGATAGCTGAGCGTGTCAAGGTGAAGCGTGGCATTGCGGATGATCAGATCCATCATTCTCGACTGGTTGAAAGGAATGGATTCATAGATGGTGATGGGCGTTGTGATCGTTTCGGTGGCGATCGCATGCAGGACCGCCGCCAGAGCTAAGGTGTGATAGCGGCGGATCAGGTTTTTCTCCGGATCATGCGGCCATCCGCCGGATTCGATCAGAATGGTGCTGCTTCCCCAGTACTGGATATTATCTCCAAAGGCCCGGGGTTCAAACTCGTCATCGTAGCGGGCGATATGGCCCGGAATGGATTCCGAAAGAAGCTGATGGAGATATCCGCAAACCCGTTTCGCCTTGTCACGGACCGCATTGTCGGATTTTTTCTCATCAAAGGCAGGAGCCAGTAGGGCAAAAGCAGCGATCTGCTTGGAGTTCCCTACCGAATTGTATGCGGTTTGGTCATGGAGATTGAAGGCGTATTCCGGCTGATACCGCTCCTGGAGTGATTTTAGTAATCGACCCTCGGGTGTCTGCAGGCGTCGCGCATCGCGATTGATATCGATATCCTGGGCGTTGCGGCGCTGATTTTTCTCCGCTCCGTCCGGATTAAGCATTGGTACAATCAACACCTCGAGATTGTTCCAAATCGGATCCAACCAGCTTTGATCCGGGTGAGCCTTGATATAGGCCAGAATATCCAAGATTGCCAGCGTGGCCGTTGGTTCATCGCCATGCATCTGAGACCACATCAAAACCCGGTGCGATCCTTGTCCGAAACGGATCAGGTGGATGGAACGTCCCTCCAGTGAGTATCCGATGGTATCCCATCGGATCGGTTTAGGGAATCCGGTTAAAAGAGAGTTTAATTGTTCGTGGAGCTCCCGGTGTCGAATGGCGGTTGTTCCAACCTCGACAGCCTGGTAAGTCTTGAGAAATTCATGACGCCAGGGAGGTAAATCCACCGGTTCGGCGGTTAATGATTCCAGTAACAACCATAATCCCGCTATCCATCCATTTCTGATTCTCATTTTACCTCCGGATTTTTCAGTACAGGGTTAATCGGGGTCAGCCATCGCCGTAATTCAGGTCGCGGTATGGATGCTTGCCTTGATTAGGCCTATGATCATGGAAATTATATTAAATCGATTACACGGTATTGTCAAGATAAATTTCAGCTTGGCCGGAACTTTTCAGGTGAGACAAAGTTAGAGTATAGACGGATTTATAAGACCGCGATTTTAAACCATCCGGTCCTTGTTCACCTTTAAACGTAGGATTATCGATTATGAAATGGTTTACTCTTTTCCTGGCTGTTCTGTTACTGTTTCTGACGGTTTCCGCTAAACCCACTCCGATTCAGAGCAAATTTACCCGGGATTCCATTCCGGTGCTGGCGCCCGAACCTCAGCATCAGACGGTACAACGAATTGTCGCCCAGCTGATCTCACGTAATCATTATGAGAAGGTTGCCTTGGACGATAGTCTATCACGCCAGATTTTTGATAACTACCTGGAGATTTTGGATTATAACCGGATCTATTTTCTCCAATCGGATATTGACCGTTTCAGGGGGTATCAGCATAGAATCGATGATTTCTTGAAAAGCGGCGATGTTTCGGCGGCTTATGATATATTCAATGTTTATTCCGAGCGTCTCAATCAGCGGATGAGTTATGTTTTTAAGCGGTTGAATCAGGGATTCGATTTTACCCGCGATGATTATTTTGAACCGGACCGCAAACAGGCTCCCTGGCCGGAGAGTGAAGCCCAACTGGATAGTATTTGGAACAAGCGATTGACGAATGAGGCCCTGAGTTTGAAGCTGCAGAAAAAGGATTCGCCGGCCATGATCAGCAATCTGGAGAAGCGGTATCAGAATACGCTGAAACAGTTTCGAAAATATCAGAGTGAGGATGTGTTTCAGTTGTGGATGAATGCCTTTGCGACCGTGGTCGATCCCCATACCAATTATTTTTCGCCCAAGACGGCGGAGGATTTCAAGATCAACATGAGTTTGTCGTTGGAGGGGATCGGGGCCATGCTACAGAATGACAATGATTATATCAAGATTGTGGAGATTGTACCGGGAGGACCGGCCGACAAGAGCGGGCAGCTTCATGCCAATGATCGGATTGTGGGAGTCGGCCAGGGCGATGATGACGAGATGGTCGATATTTATGGATGGCGGGTCGATGATGTGGTTCAGTTGATTCGGGGCCCCAAGCAGAGTGTTGTCCGGCTCAATATTCTAAGGGCTGATGCCGACGCGTATGCTCCGCCTCAGATGATCCGTCTGGTCCGGGATAAGATCAAACTCGAGGATCGGGCGGCGAAAGCGGATACCCTGGATGTTGAGTGGAATGGGAAGAAATATACCATTGGTGTGATCGATGTTCCGACTTTTTATTTAGATCAGGATGCCTTTCGGAAAGGAGATCCCAATTATAAAAGTACCAGTCGCGATGTGGCTGCTTTGATTCAAAATCTTAAGCAGGCCGGGATGAAAGGGTTGATCATTGATCTGCGCCGCAACGGCGGAGGTTTTCTGGAAGAAGCGGTGAATCTGGCCGGACTCTTTATTTCTCAGGGGCCGGTCGTCCAGGTCAAGGATGCTTCCGGCCGGATCAGTGTTGAACATGACCAGGATCCGGGAGTGGCGTATGATGGACCCCTGATGGTACTGGTTGATGAATTCAGCGCCTCGGCTTCGGAAATATTCGCAGCCGCCATGCAGGATTATAAGCGGGGAATTATCGTCGGAAATCAGACTTACGGAAAGGGCACAGTCCAAAATGCCATTTCTTTGGATCGATTCATGCCGACCTACGATAAAAAACTGGGCCAGGTTAAACTGACGATTGCTAAATTTTATCGGATCAATGGCGGGAGTACCCAGCACCTGGGAGTCGTTCCGGATATCTCGATGCCGACCCGGTTCACCAGTGATGAGGTCGGAGAAAGTTCTCAAAAGCATGCCCTGCTATGGGATCAGATCCCTCCGGCGGGTTACCCGGTGATTGATCCCGGATTGGACAACCTGATCCCCTCGCTGAAAAATAGCCACCTGAAACGGATCGAAGCCAATCAAGAATTTCAGCGTTTGGTTGAGGATTATGAACAGTACCGGAAAAACCGGCTGGAAAAACGGATTTCACTGAATGAAATCAAGCGCAAGGAACAACTGAAGCTGGATGGGGACCCAAGCGATGACGAGGATAACCAAGCCGAATCCGAAGCCTCCCGGACTAAATCCCCGAAAAAAGATCCGATTTTAGCTGAAACATCGGCTATTTTGGCTGACTATATCAGCTTGATGAATCGCAGTAAGTGATCAAGGAAACGGGAGGAGGATAAGGATTATGTTCTGTCGGACAAAGATATTAGCAACCTTAGGCCCTGCCACTCAGAACCCGGATATGATCCGTCAATTGGTCAGACAGGGGATGGATGCGGTCAGACTGAATTGTTCCCATGCCGCCCCTGAAGAATTAAAGGATTACATCCGGATGGTCAGAGCGGTGGCGGAAGAAATGGAAATTGCCCTACCGATTCTCTTGGATCTTCAGGGCCCTAAAATCCGAACCGGTTTATACCGGGATGGAATCAAGAGCATCAGGCTTAATCCGGGTGAAATGGTTTTGCTGACGGCTGATCCGGAACCCGGTGATACCGGCCGAATCAGTATCAGTCCCGGCTCTCTGGTGGCGGAGCTGGAAGTTCAGGACCTTGTAAAAATGAAGGACGGACTGATTTTGCTGAGAGTCAGCGGTATTGATGAATCCGGAGCCTGGGCGGAGGTGATCTATGGGGGAGACCTTCCCGAACGCCAGGGAGTCATCGTCCCTGGAAAAGGCCGCAGCATCCCATCCATTACCCCTCGAGACCGGTGCTATATTGAACTGGCGGCTGAAACCAATATCGATTATATCGGTTTATCGTTTGTCAGAGATGCCCAGGATATTCATGAATTGAAGGGTATTCTGAAGACTATGAAGGCCGGTATCCCCGTTATCGCCAAGATTGAGACCCTGGACGCTGTCCATGCGATCGGCGATATTCTCAAAGAATCGGAGGGCATCATGGTAGCCCGTGGGGATCTGGCAGTGGAACTCTCTTTCCCGCAGTTGCCCTGGGTTCAGAAACAACTGGTGGCGGAAGCTGGAAAAGCAGGGAAGCTGGTGATTGTAGCGACTCAGATGTTGGAAAGTATGATCCAGAATCCCCAGCCGACCCGGGCAGAAGCCATGGATGTGGCTAACGCCATTTTTGACGGCGCCGATGTCGTGATGCTTTCCGGCGAAACATCGGTCGGACGCTATCCGGTGGAAACCGTCCAGATGATGAACTCTATCAGCTCAGAATCGGAAGATGTTCTGGAGCTGATGCGCGCTTCCTTTATGAAACCGGCGACTCAGGCCCAATCGCTGGCCCTGGCCTGCATCACTATCGCCGCGGAGATGCATTGCAGCGGTATCATTGCCCTGACTCAATCCGGACTTACCGCTCAATATCTATCCAAATTCAAACCTTCAGTCCCTATCTTTGCCTTTACCGATCAGGCCGGAGTTTATAACCGGCTGAATCTTTACTGGGGCGTGATCCCTCTTTTACTTGCCCACCATACTATCATCCCCGGATCCTCTCCGATGGATCAGCTCGAATCAATTATCCTTAAAAAAATGGATGGCTTCGGCTTTTCTTTGCCTGCCCGATTCTGCCTGATCGGTGGAATGCCGTTAGGGATCGGCCAACCAACCAATTTCATAAAAATCATCAGTCTGGATCATTAATCCAATACCGACATCCCTGGCCTCCTGTTTATCTCCGGATTTGTCATTCTATTAGCATTTGGTCAATTTGAACCATTCGATTCCTTGTATCTGCCATATCGGCAAGAATGTGCAATTGGTGACAAAATTGGAAATGCTATGGGGTGTAATGAGATATTAAATAATTGGGGTTGGCATGACACCTGCTATATAAAGGTGATCGACTGAAACGAGATTATGAAACTGGAAACGAAAGACTGAACCATACAAACAAGGAGGAAGTGATCATGAGCAAGATTATAGGTATAGACTTAGGGACGACTAATTCGTGTGTATCGGTGATGGAGGGGGGAGAGCCGGTGGTGATTCCCAATAGTGAGGGGGGTCGGACGACTCCGTCGGTGGTGGCGTTCACCAAGACGGGAGAGCGGTTGGTCGGGCAGGCGGCCAAACGGCAGGCCATCACTAATCCGACCAATACCATTTACTCGATCAAGCGCTTTATGGGACGGCGTCATGATGAGGTGAACAGCGAATTGCACATTGTTCCGTATGATATTGCGCGGGGACCGAATGACCAGGCTCAGGTGAAAATCGGAGATCGCTTGTATTCTCCTCCTGAGATATCGGCCATGGTTTTGCAGAAGATGAAGCAGACGGCGGAGGATTATCTGGGGCAGAAGGTAACACAGGCTGTGATTACGGTTCCGGCCTATTTTAATGATTCGCAGCGTCAGGCCACCAAGGATGCGGGCAAGATTGCCGGGTTGGAAGTATTAAGAATCATTAATGAACCGACGGCCGCCGCTTTGGCCTATGGACTGGACAAGAAAAAGGATGAGAAGATAGCTGTCTATGATCTGGGCGGCGGAACCTTTGATATTTCGATTCTTGAGATTGGCGACAACGTAGTGGAAGTGCTTTCGACCAATGGCGACACCCATTTGGGCGGGGATGACTTCGATAAGCGGATCATGGACTGGCTGGCGGACGAATTCCTGCGGCAGGAAGGGATTGATTTGCGGAAGGATCCGATGGCGCTGCAGCGTTTGAAGGAAGCGGCCGAAAAGGCCAAGATCGAGCTGAGCGGGTCGATGCAGACCGAAATCAATTTACCCTTTGTGACAGCGGATGCCAATGGTCCCAAACACCTCAATGTGACCCTGACTCGTTCCAAATTTGAACAGTTGGTGGATGATCTGATCCAGAGAACACTGGGACCCTGCCAGAAAGCCCTGCAGGATGCCAAATTGACCCCCTCGGAAATTGATGAAGTGGTATTGGTGGGGGGCTCGATCCGGATTCCCAAGGTCCAAGAACTGGTGAAGACTTTTTTTGGGCGTGATCCTCACAAAGGGGTTAATCCCGATGAGGTGGTGGCGGTCGGGGCTGCCGTACAGGGGGGGGTGCTGGCGGGAGAAGTGAAAGACATTCTGTTGCTGGATGTTACCCCGCTGTCGATGGGGATTGAGACCCTAGGTGGTGTTTTTACCCGCCTGATTGAGCGGAACACCACGATACCCACCCGCAAGGCCGAAGTATTTTCAACTGCCGCCGACAATCAGTCCTCGGTCGAGATCAATGTGTTGCAGGGTGAACGCCAGATGGCTTCGGATAACCGCTCCCTGGGACGTTTTGTCCTGGATGGCATTCCACCGGCCCCGCGCGGTGTTCCTCAGATCGAGGTTACCTTTGATATCGATGCCAATGGAATTCTGCATGTCACCGCCAAAGACAAGGCCACTAATAAGGAGCAGAGTATCCGGATTGAGGCTTCTTCCGGTCTGAATGATTCCGATATTGACCGTATGGTCCGGGAAGCCAAGGATCATGAGAATGAGGACAAACAGAAGAAAGAGCAGATTGAGACCCATAATCGGGCGGATCAATTGGTATATGAAACGGAGAAAAATTTACGGGATATGGGTGCCAAGATCGATCCGGAGCTCAAGAATAAGCTGGAGGCCAGTGTCGGCCGTTTGAAAGAAGCCAATAAAACGGATAATATCGATGATATTAAGCAGGCCATCGATCAGGTCACCCAGGTCTGGCATACTGCCGCCTCGCAGATGTACCAGCAGCAGGGCCAGCCGAATGGCGGTCCCACTTCCGGCGAATCCCAGCCCGGCCCTGAAGCTCAGGCCAATCCCGCAGGCAACGGCAGTCAGAAATCCAAATCCGATGGTAATGCGGTAGATGCCGATTATGAGGTGATCAACTAAATCACCCCGATCGTGTCTGCGTTATCGATGATCTTCACCAACCATTCACATCCGCATAACCGGCAAGGTAATCGCCTTGCCGGTTATGCACGGATTTGACTATAAAAAACGAGGAAGCGATGAAAAAAATGGAACCCCAACCCGAACAAAATCCTGCACCGGTGGAGGAAACCCGGAACGAACCGGGACTCGAATCCGAAATGAATCAGGCTGAAGCCCCCCCCCGGAGTTCTTCCGGTCAAGAAGCGGAACCCAAAATACAGGATTATATCATTCATTTACAACGGCTTCAGGCCGAATTTGATAATTATCGAAAACGGGTCAACAAGGAAAAAGAAAGCTGGGAAAAGCAGAGTGTCGGCGATTTTATCAAAAAGCTGCTGCCGATTCTGTCGGATATGGAGCGGGCTTTTTCTCAATTGCCGGAGCCCCAGAGCGAAGTGGAAAAAGGACTAAAACTGATTTTTATAAAATTTCGTGAGATTCTCCAAAAAGAGGGATTGAGTGAAATCAAAACTCTGGGAGAACCCTTCGATCCCCACCTGCATGACGCTATTATGATTCAGCCGGTGGAAGAGGGCGAGGACAATCGGGTGATCAATGAGTATGAGAAGGGGTATCTCTTTCATGATACCGTTCTCCGCCATGCCCGCGTCGTGGTCAGCCTGCGTCAGCCGGCTTCCCCCTCCAAATCGATCCCCTCAGACTCCTCTCCGGATGAGACGGCCAAATCGGCTTCCCCATCCTTCGACCAAATGGCTTAAGGAGGAAAGATTAATGCCTACCTATGAATACCGTTGTCAGGATTGTAATTACCAATTCGAAAAATTTCAATCGATCACCGATTGTCCGCTGGATGTATGTCCCAAATGCGGCGGACATATCAAACGTGTGATCAGTGGCGGTTCAGGACTCATTTTCAAAGGCTCCGGTTTTTATATCACCGATTATAAAAAAAGTAGTACCTCTCCGGCTTCCCAGAGCGATACCTCATCCTCCAAGAAAAACGGATCATCACCATCCGCCGAATCATCTAAATCGGCCTCGGTTCCTACTGCTTCCAAACCTGCCGATAAAGCCTGAGTTTTTCTATGTCAATGAGCCTAATTTTCAGGGAAATCATGGTTATAATATTTGATAATGATAATAGTTGCCAATAACAAGGAGGAGCTATGGCTGATATGTTATCGGTGAATCATTCTTCCAATCCGGATTCTTTCCAGGGCTCAGCCGAGGATACACTCGATCTGGCGATTATCGGAGCAGGTCCCGCCGGTCTCACGGCGGGCATGTACGGTGCGCGCTCCCGATACCGGACTTTTATTTTCGAGAAGATGGCAGCCGGCGGTACCATCACCATCACCGAGTGGATCGAGAATTACCCGGGTTTCCCAGAGGGAATTTCCGGATATGAATTGGCCTCCAAAATGGAAGAACAGGCCCTCCACTTTGGAGCCCGCCTGGTCCAGGAAGAAGTAGTGAAGATAGAACGGGATGGTCCCTATAAAATTATTTATACCGATCAACGGCAGTACCGGGCCCGGGCTTTACTCCTGGTGACCGGAACCAGTCTAAAAAAGCTGGGTGTCTCTGGTGAAAAGGAGTATACCGGCCGCGGGGTTTCCTACTGCGCCACTTGTGACGGCGCGTTTTATAAAGACAAAGTGGTGGTGGTGGTTGGAGGCGGAGACAGCGCGGTGGAAGAAGGGATCTATCTGACTAAATTTGCCCGCAAGGTGATTCTGATCCATCGCCGCGACCAGTTGCGGGCGGCTAAGATCGTTCAGGAACGTGCTTTCACCAATCCCCGGATGGAATTTATCTGGGATAGTGTGGTCGAAGAGATCAAAGGGGAAAGCAAGGTGACCCATGTCGTTTTACGTAATCTCAAAACGGAGGTGCGATCGGTTCAGAATACTGACGGTGTGTTTGTATTTGTCGGGCAGATTCCCAATAATCAGTTGGCCCAATCCTTAGGTCTGCAGCGGGATGACCGGGGATTCGTGATAACCGGCAGTGATATGCAGACATCGGAGCCCGGGATTTGGGCGGCCGGGGATATTCGGAGTAAATCCCTGCTACAGATTGCGACGGCTGTCGGTGAAGGTGCGCAGGCCGAGTTCTCGGCTGAAAAGTATCTGGAAGCTTGGCAGGAAGGAGCTTGATATGACCGAATCAATTCCCTTGCGGTTGGACATTTTACCGGATCAGCCGTTACAAGTTCTACATCTGAATGGGGATAATTTCAGTCCGGCGCTGGAAAAGTATCCGCTAATCCTGCTGGATTTTTGGGCGGAATGGTGTCATCCATGCCGGATGCTGGGGCCGGTATTGGAGGAGCTGGCTCTGGAATACCAAGGGCGTGTTGTGATCGCTAAAGTCAACATCGATCAGGATCCGGATTTGGCCCAATCCTATCAGGTGGAATCTATTCCAACCATCATGATACTCAAGCAAGGGAATCCGGTTGAGCGTTGGGTTGGCTTTCGTACAAAAAGCGAGATCAAAACCCTGCTAGTGCCCTATCTTTAATTTTTAACGGCTAATTCGAGCCGGTTTTCCGGATGATGATAGTCCGGCATTAAGCGGGAGATCATTGGATTATAGAAGAGGGAGGATTCTATGACGGAGAAAACCAAAACTCACGCTATCGTCCAACGGGTTGACGGGCTGACATTCGCCGCCCGTTCCAATTCCAACCACTGGGTCATGATGGATACCAGCCGGGAGTTCGGCGGGGCTGGAGCTGGATCGACCCCGATGGAATTGATTTTGATGGCGCTGGGGGGGTGCACCGGGATGGATGTATTATCGATTCTGCAAAAAAAACGCCTGAAAGTGACCGATTTGAGGTTGGAACTGGAGGGCGAAAAATCCACTGACTACCCCATGGTTTATACCCATATTACCATCACCTACCATGTTTATGGTCATGGCATCAAGGAGGAGGATGTCAAGCGGGCGGTGGAATTGTCTGAAAGCAAGTACTGCAGTGTCCAGGCTATGCTGCGGCAATCCTGTCCGATTACATTAAACTATCAGATTTATGACTGATGATCGGATCGTGATGCGGTTTTTTTGACTGGGGCTGATCCTGGGGAATAACGATTGTGATAGTCGCTCCTAGCCCGCGGCCTTCACTTTCGGCCTGAATCGTTCCGCCCATGCTGTTGACGGCATTGGCACACGAATGCAGTCCGAATCCATGTCCTGAGTTTTCCCCTTGCTTGGTGGTAAACCCCCAAGTGAACATGTGGTCCAGATCCTCTTTCGAGATTCCACACCCGGTATCCCGAACCTGGATCATGGCTGAATTCTCCCGGACCTGGGTGCTGATGTAAACCCGTTTATGATTTCCATCTCCCATTTGAATGGCTTCAATTGCATTTTTCCCAACATTGACCAGGACCTGGTGGAGTTTAATCCGTTCCAGTTTCAACATCGGCATTTTGAGATCGTAATTCTCGACCAGTTCGATACCCAGGCGGTCAATCTTATCCTTGAAGATGCTGACGGAGTCCCGAATCAGCTGTGCCAGATCAACCTGTTCGATTACGTTCATCCCGGCATAGCGCTGCTGGGTATTCAGGATGTCCGTAATCAGTGATATTCGGCCCAGCAGATAATTCATGTGGTTGGAAAACTCGTGACTTTGCTGTTCCATAAAGCTGATATAGCTTTCAAAATACTGGATAAATTTCTCACCTTTCGGATCCTCCTGGAGAAACCGATCCAGCTGGCCTCGCTTATCCTTGATCAACTGGAGTATCTTTTGCAGTTTGGTTACATTCGGCATGGTGTCCTCACGGGATAACAGGCTAAGCCTAACATTGATGCTGGTGATGACATTACCGATGTTATGCAGCACGGAGGAGGCCAGTTCGGCTTTTCCGGCCTGATGGGCGGATTCTACCAGTTCCTCCTGGGCTTTTTTTAATTCCTCGGTTGTTCGGCTCAGATTGGCGTTTTTTTCCGCCAGTTCCGAGGTTCGTTGTTCAACCTGATCCTGGAGCTGTTTGGTATTGTTTTCGATCCAGCGGCTGATGGCGATGATTTCGTCCCCGTATCCGATCAAGGCTTTGATTTCCTCATCCGAAAGCTTGTAATCACGGGTTGAGATATTACGGATTTTGTCGACCAATGCTTCCAAGGGGTGGATGATATTGCGATTGATTAAAAAATAGGCGGCTGTAAATCCGATGATGAAGGCCAGCGCGCTCAGGTAAAGAATCTGGTGCAGCATGGCCTTGATTTCCCGTTCCAGACTCTGGAAAGAATAATAAAAGATAATATTGGCCGTATGACGGTTGAAGAAGTCATAATAGGGGATCAAGACCGCCATGATTTGTTTGGAGGGGCGGCCGGACTGGATGGTGGAGAAGATCTTTTTGGCTCTCATGGCATTCAGAATGGTTTCATCCTGGACGATTCGACGGCTTCCCCGGTATTTTCCATCATTGAACTCTTCGGTGCTGAAGGCTATGATTCCACTGGTGTCTGTGATTTCAACCCGTTCCAAATCCCGGTTCAGGTCGAAAACCCTGGACTGGATCTCGCTTTTCAATGTGGCGAACGCATTGACATAGTTGGCGGAAAACAGATTCACCATATGCAGGCTGGATTGGGACGAGAACGCTATGTTGCTTTCTTGGAAACGGATATGTTTTTCGTTCTTGTTGGTCAGATAGATATAAGAAAAGGAAAGTACCAGCAATATAGAATAAAGGATTCCAAAAATCACGGATAAACGCAGCTTCAGCGAAATTCTGCTAAAACGAGTCATTTCGGATTCAAGGTTCATACCATCCATTTTGTTCTACCTTTTTATGAATCGTTTCCAGGTTGGCTTCCAACAGATCGGATTTATACTCCAGGCTTATGATTTTCTGCAGGGTTTCCAGGGCCAGATAATTATAATCATGGCTGATATTCTCATAGCCCCATCCGAAGAGTAGGGTTGGTTTCCGGTTCAACAGGTCATAAATCATTCGGCTGTTGGGAGAGAGTGATTGGATGTCGGTCGTACGGATTCCGGAAAGCCGTTTAACTTCCCGGTTCCAGCGGTTGATTTGCCGGGTATTTAATAAACTCTTCAGGAACTGAACTGCTTCGGCTTTATGAGGAGATTTTTCGTAGATGCATAATCCGTTGTTCAGTTCGATGAACAGGTAGTGATCACCGATCGTGGTGGTCTGGTTCAGATTGAACATGGGCAGGATACCCATGTCGGAGGGCTGGAAGGGAGAAGAGAGGTAGGCGGTGCTGCTGATATACATTCCGGCCCGTTTTTCACTAAATCGCTGCTGGGCTTCCAGATCGGATATATTCTGAAAATCTCCTTCATTATAAGGTCGGTAGGTGGCAATAATGGTCTGGTAGACCTTGAAGGAGGTAATCAATTCCCGGTCATTCCAGGGAAGACGCCCCGAAAGAAACTGATGCATTTTATCCGGCCCCAGGCGCCGCAGCATGATGTGAAACAGAAAGGTAGCCCCTTTCAGAAAATCATCCCCCTTCATCCCAATCACCAGCGGTGAAAAATTACTGATTCTCCGGCTTTTCAGATTCTTGCAAATGATCGAGAATTCACTCAGAGAAAAATTTTCCGAGGAGGGGATGGGAATTCCAAGCTCATTAAACAGGCGTTTATTGTAGAATATGACGAAGGTCGATATCTCCAGCGGGAACAGATTGAGATGGTTCTGCTGGAGATGCTTGACGATCACCGGCTGAAAATAGGTTCTGAAATCGAAATACCGGGAAAGCGGTTCCATAACGGATAACCGATTATTTTTAATATTGTCGGTCGGAACAAATATATCGGGGGCATTCGGGGCTTCCGGTAAAAGAAATTTAAACTCCACCTCTCTGGAGAACTGCAGCGGATCACTGGCATGACAGATTTGAATCGTGGTTTGGTTCTCCCGGTTATAATCAGCTACCAGGGTATCAATATAGGATTTAAGGCTGGTATTGGTTCCCCAGTTGGTGGTTATCATCAGAGATTCAGCCATACTGTAGCTGGATAACAAGAGAAAAAAGAGTATGAGGTGAAGTTGTTTCATTTAAACTATGATATATCAAGTCATCGGGTTTGTCAATACAATTTTCCTGTTTTTTTATGGGAGTCATCCGGGCGGATCAAAATATTATTGACTTTTCAATGGTTTTAGATATATTAGGTGGAACAAAGAATCCTTGTAATTATTTGAATCCAGCCCCGGTATCATGGCGGATGAATGGATGGCTGAAGTGCATCGATGCGGCGGTCCCTGAACCGGACTATGATGACGGGGTGATTAAGAAAAGGAGCCAGTATGTTGCCTGTCAAACTTAATGACGATATTTACTGGGTTGGAGGGATTGATTGGGATTTGAGAAATTTTCACGGGTATCTGACCCAGCGGGGATCGACCTATAATGCCTATTTGATCATGGATGAGAAGATTACGCTGATCGATACGGTCAAGCATTATCTGGCCGATGAATTGCTGGAACGGATATCGCACGTTGTGGATCCGGCCAGGATCGATCTGGTGATCAGTAATCATGTGGAGATGGATCACTCCGGGAGTTTACCCCGGATTATGGACCTGCTTCCCCAGGCCCAATTGGTAACATCGCCGAGTGGTGAAAAAGGGTTACGCGCCCACTACCGGAAGGACTGGAATTTTAAAATAGTCAAGAGTGGAGAGTCGGTCAATCTGGGTAAACGGAGTATTCAGTTTGTTCATACTCCGATGGTTCATTGGCCGGATAATATGGTCAGTTATTGTCCCGAGGAGAAGATTCTATTTTCCAACGATGCCTTTGGACAGCATATTGCCTCCAGTGAGCGGTTTGATGATGAATTGCCGTTGGATATGGTGATGGGTGAAGCGCGGAAATACTATGCCAACATCGTACTGCCTTATGGTGAACAGGTCCAGAAAGCCCTGGGAGCGTTGGCTGGAATTCCGATCGATATGATTGCCCCCAGTCATGGGGTGATCTGGCGCCGCCATATACCGGCTATTTTGGAGGAATACCGACAATGGTCCACCCATCAGACCCAGAATCGGGCCCTGATCATTTACGATACCATGTGGGGATCCACTGAAAAAATCGCTTATGCCATCCAGCGGGCCTTTGAAAGCCGCGGATTATCAACGGCGATGCTGACGTTGAGGAATAATCATATTTCCGATATCATGACGGAGGTCTTGACAGCCCGCTATCTGATGATCGGATCGCCGACGCTCAATAATACCATGCTGCCGACGGTGGCTTCTTTTCTGACCTATCTGAGAGGATTGGCTCCGAAAAATCGTAAGGCGGCTGCGTTTGGTTCTTACGGCTGGAGCGGGCAGAGCATCGCTCAAGTGGAAGAGATTCTTAAGGCCTGCAATTTTGATATCATGACCGATATGATCCGGGTTAAGTATATCCCGGATGCTCAGGAGTTAAAATCCATCGAAGACAAGATTGTGAGCTGTTTGTGAACCCCTCAAACCGCAAGGAGAGTGAACAATGGATCATGAGAAACTGGATAGTATCATTCGGTTTGCGATCGACCGTGAGCAGGAGGCGGTCAATTTCTATCAGGAGTTGCAGACCAAAACCAAGTTCAGCGGAAAAAAAGAATTCCTAAATAGCCTGGAGATGATGGAAAAGGGACATATCGAGATTCTGAGGCATATTCAGCGTCAGACTGTATCACAACTGGATATCCCGGCCGTTGCGAACATGAAGATCAGCGACTACCTGGTGCCGGCCCAGAGCGAAGGTGAGATGAGCTACCAGGATATCATCATTACCGCCATGAAACGGGAAGAAGCGTCTTATAAACTATACAGTATGCTGGCCGGCAATTTTCAGGATGCCGATACCCGAAAACTATTCGAAAAACTGGCATCGGAAGAGGCTCAGCATAAATCACGCTTCGAAGAGATCTATGATCAGGAAATTCTGAAGGAAAACTGACCGAAGGTCTGAGATCGGATCTGAAACGAGGGATTACCCCTTTTGTTTCTTCGATCGATCCAAAACGATTTCCATGTCAATGGCATGGCGTTGCATGATGGGACTGATCTGCCCCAGCATGGTTTGGTTATGGTGTTTAACGGAGCCCGTCCTGACAATCCGAAGTTTTTGAGTCAGGATGCTGAGGGCCGCCTGATGCTGTTCCGGATTCAAGAGGCCGGAATCCAGTAGGCGGTCCAGTGATAGGATCCGATAATAGTCCATGACCGGCAACTGTTTGGATAATTGGTCACCGTGTCCTCCCCGTTTATAAACCAAAGGCTTGGGATCGAACCAGACCGGATAGCGGCAGGTTATCCTCAGCCATAGATCGTAGTCTTCGCATACCGGCATGGTTTCGTCAAACAGGCCGACCTGTTCCAGAACCCCTCGATCGATCAGGATGGAGGATGGGCTGATCAGGCATAGATTTAAACTTCGATAGAACATATCACCGCTGAATTTCTGATGATGCTTGTGCTGATTGATCGGCCGCCCGTTCAGCAACCAGATCTCGTTGGTGTAGGCAATCCGTATCTCAGGATGCTCGTCCAGAACCCGGAGTTGTTCCAGCAGCTTACGGGGATGCCACCAGTCATCCGAATCGAGGAAGGCGAGGTAGTGCCCGCCGGCTCGCCTGATACCGATGTTCCGGGCGGCACTGACACCGCGGTTGGGTTGCCGGATCCGGATAATCCGATTACCATAATTGACCCGAAGCATTTCCCAGGTTTCATCATCGGAACCGTCATCGACAATGATCAATTCATCCGGGGGATACTCTTGAAGCAGAACCGAATCGATAGCCCGGTTCAACAAGGAATATCGGTTATAGGTCGGAATGATGACGGATACCTTCATAATCACTCTGCCTTTGAACGGTGGGGAATGAATGCCGATCTGCGGACTGTTGATTCCATCTGGTTGGAACTGTCCGGGAATGATGGTCTATCATACGGATTGATCGATCCGATGTCAAGGAAATTATTCTTATTATGAATTGAAATTGGAATGGGGAATTCTTCAGCCAGGGTCCGGGTGAGGAGGTTCATTCAGATTTCATTGTCTAGGTATGAGAAGGACCGATGATCCGTCGTAACGGATTTGGTGTGCGTGATCATTTCGTTGTATGTAATTTCGGGGAATTTCGGCTACACGCCGATTGAATCCCGGTGGTTTGGGTGCTAATTCGTTAATCCAGAGAGGTAATCAATGGCACGGTTGTTTTGGCTGGCAGGATCATGGGTTTGTGTTTTGATGCTTTGTATTACGGCAGGTGATTTGGAAAAAAACGGCTGGAAATTGATCTGGCAGGATGAATTCAATGGAAAGAAACTGGATGGAAAGAAATGGAATGTTTTACTGCGGGAACAGAGTAAGCATAATGAGCTGCAGTATTATGTTCCGGATGAGGTTTATGTGGAGAATGGGTATCTAAGGATTCGAAGCCGGATTCGTACTTACGGGTCGATGGCCTATACCAGCGGTCGGTTGGATACCCGGGATAAGTTTTCACCGGTTTACGGCCGGTTTGAAATCAGGGCCAAGCTCCCGGGCGGCCAGGGATTATGGCCGGCGCACTGGCTTTATCCCCAAAAGCGTAATTGGGAGATGGAGTATATTATGGGACAAGCCGTGGCTGAAGGATTGGAACGATTAATTCCTGAAGAACGCCCCTGGTATACGGAAATTGATATTATGGAATTTCTGGGCCACCAACCCAATACCCTTTACGGAACCCTTCATTATTGCGGATATGACGGACAGCGTAAAAACAGTTCGGGGACATGGAACGGGACGTGCGATTATACCCGGGATTTTCATGTTTATGCTCTGGAGTGGGAACCGGATTCGATCCGCTGGTATGTCGACGACCGTTTAATCCATGCCACCACTTTGGGAATTCCCCATACACCCCATTATCTCATTCTGAATACGGCGATTGGAGGCAGTTGGCCGGGTAATCCGGATTCAACAACTGTTTTTCCCCAGTACCATGATGTTGATTATGTGAGGGTTTACCAAAAAGCGGCCTACTTTAAGCCGTAAAAGGGGATTATTCGGGCCATTGGAGTGAGAACTGACGGTGGGAATGACAGTTGAGATTGACGGCTACCGGCAGAGAGGCAATATGACAGGGCGCAGCCATAATAAAGAGGCGCAGGACACTGGTCGATCCTCCTAATCCCTGGACTCCTACTCCGGATTGATTGAGAGCCTCCAGCCATTCGGTTTCCAGGTGGCGGTAGAACGGATCAGGGTGTTCGGAGAGCAGGGGGCGGAATAGGGCTTTTTTGGCCAGCAGGGGCGCCGTTTCAAAATTGCCGCCAAGTCCGACTCCTACCATCAGAGGCGGACAGGCTTCTCCTCCGGCCAGGCGGATGGTTTCCACCAGAAAATCTTTGATATTATCCGGTTGAGCCGTCGGATTGAACATCTTGATCCGGCTTTTGTTTTCGGCACCTCCCCCCTTGGCACAATAGCGAATTGTCAAGGTTTTACCTGGAATCAGATGGGTATGGATGATCGCGGGGGTATTATCACCGGTATTGATCCGCCGGAAGGGATCGCTGACGATCGATCGGCGAAGGTACCCGATCCGATAAGCCTCTTCGACCGCCTGATTCAGGATTGTTTCCCAATCTCCATGATCCAATCGGAGCTCTTGCCCGATTTCAAGATCAAAAACCGCCGTTCCGGTATCCTGGCACAACGGCAGATGATCCTGGGCGGCAATTTCCGAATTGCGGATGATCAGGCCCAGAATAGCACGGGCCGACGGCAGGCTTTCCTGATCCCGATAGCGATGAATCAGGGTTAGCCAATCCGGGTCGACCTGAAAATGAACCCTTAAAATCTCATGAACCAGACGATGACGGAGCGGGTCGGCATCAATAGGGAACAACGATGACCTCCTGCTCCAGCCGGGTATGATAGTGCTGTTCAATCCGGGTCCGGACCATATCGATCAAGAAGCGGACATCCTCCGATTTTCCGGTACCGTGATTGATGAAAAAATTAGCGTGGCAGGTATAGATCTCAATATCATTCCGCCGGTACCCTTTAAGTCCCAGTTCCTCAATCAGTTTTCCGGAGGGAATTCCAAGGGTGTAATTGTTTTTGAAGATACAACCGGCACTGGGGTATTGAAACTGATTTTTTTGCTCTCGATCGTGGAGATTGGCTTCGGTTTTAGCCTTGACTAGATCCGGACGATTCGGGGTCAGGCTGAGTCGGCATTCCAGGATGATAGCCTGGTTGTGTTGAAAAACAGAATCTTTATAATCAAACCCGCACTCCGGGTGAGTATAATCGAGCCACTGACCCGAAAGATCGAGAGCGGTGATATGATTGACGATTTGAGAGAATTCGCCGCCGTAACAACGGGCATTCATTGTGACGGCTCCTCCCAGGCTGCCGGGCAGACCCCCGGCGAATTCCAATCCGCTCAAGCCATGGCGGGAGCAGTAATGAGTCAATTGGTCCATCCTACATCCGGACTGAACCAAGATGGAGTCTCGGGTGGAGCTGATCCGATTGAGCCGGTAAGTGGAAATTACGATTCCACGGAATCCCCGGTCGTCAAACAGGACATTACTGCCGCCGCCCAACAGAAAAAAGGGGATTTGATTTTCCCGGATCAAGAGGATCAGGCTGTAGATTTGATCCGGATTCTCAGGGAAGACCATGAATTCGGCCGGTCCGCCGATTTTATAGGTGCAGTAGTCCCGAAGCGGAACCTGAGATTGATAAGGAATGTGGTGCTGATGGAAGAAGATTTCTATTTGTGGATTGAGCATCGAAGCGCTATTGCTCCAACTCGAGATTGCTTTTACGGATCATGCCGCTGATATGAACCAACAGATTTTCCAGTAAGCGGAGGTACAAATCTCGATCTTCCGTTTTGAGTCGATCGAAATTCTGTCGGCTGATGTATAAGAATTTACAGTCGGTATGACATAGCGCGGAAGCAGATCGGGACAACTGGTCGATAAAGGAGAGTTCCCCCACCAATGCCACTTCCCTTAGAACCGGGAGTGATCGTTTGGAATAAGGGGTTTCAATCTGAATGCGGATTTCACCCTCGATCAGGATATAGATTTCCGTCGATGTGTCGCCCTGACGAAACAGAAAATGGTCGGCATGGACGGTTTTGGATTCCAGCATCTGATGGATTCTGGTGAGCTGTTCAGGGGTGAGGGAGGTGAACCAGGGGCATTTTTTAAGCGGATGCGGCATGGGAGAATCCTTTGTTAACCGTTCTGATTTCCGGACCAGATCAAGATGGAATCCTTACCGGAGCGTTTGACTCGGTACAGGGCCGAATCGGCTCGTTTGATGACATCCTGAAGATGGAGTCCATGAGAGTACTCGGCGATTCCGATCGAACAGCGGACCGGATAATAATTCTCCGGTTCCAGCTCGATTCGTTTTAGGATTTCATCGATATTTTCCTGATTATCCAAATTGGTCAGCAAATCCCGAACTTTGACGGCGGTGAGCATTTGCTCGCCGATCCTCCGGCAAATGGCGGCGGCATTGGGGGCCGGGCAATCCACATAAATCATGGTGAATTCGTCACCTCCATAGCGGGCTACCACATCGATATCCCGGCAGTTCTTTTTCAGGATGCCGGCGATAGCTTGGAGAACCGTATCACCGTTTAGATGCCCAAAGGTATCATTAATGACCTTGAAATTGTCAATATCCAGGATCGCCAGTGAGAAGGTATAGGTGTTCGGATTGTAATGGCGTTCCGAAAAGCGTTCAATGCGTGATATCTCCAGTTCCATCTGTTTCTGAAATTTTCTGAAATTGAACAACCCGGTCAAAGGATCGGTATTGGACAGAATTTCCAGCTTTAGAACCAGTTCTTTGAGCTGTTCGGTTCGCTCCGAGACCTCTTGCTCCAGTTTTTGATTATAGTTTTTTAGTTCGGCCTCAGCCCGATTTTTCTGGTCATTCAGGTTCCATTTTTCGGTCAGTGCCAAGGCAAATTGTTTGATTTCATCGATGTCAAACGGTTTTTTCAGGAAAAGGATTTTGCTGGGAGTGCCGACTTCATGGATGATATCCTTGCGGTTATGGTCTGAATAGGCCGTCACGATCACAATTTCGATATCCTTGTCCAAGCGTCGGATCTGTTTGGCGGTTTCTTTCCCGTCAATTCCCGGGGGCATCCTCATATCAATAAAAGCAACAGCAAAAGGCTTATTTTCATGCCGGGATTTGACAACCTCCTCAACCCCAATCTGACCCTGAGTGGCATAAACTACGTCATAACACTCGTCATCCGCGAAGCTGAGATTGGGGTGGGGGGATGAAATCGGCCCATCGCCGAAAACGTCGTCTTCCAGGGCGTTCAGTTTGAGTCTGGATTCATCCTGTAAAGGCTCCAGAATAGTCCGATAGACATCCAGAACTTCCTTTTGATCGTCAATCACCAAAATTCGGTTATTGTACATAATAGTATTGACTTTCGTATTAGTTTTGTTTAAATATAATCGAAATCTGTCGTTTGTCAAGCCATTTTTCGAGATAAACTTATGATGATAAAAAAAGCGGTATTCCTTTGGTTATGGTGGGTTATCCCTCTTTTATCCTATCCGATCCGCCTCAATTTTGAGGAGCGTCCCTGTATCAATTATCTGCCGCATCGGGAACGGGTTCTGGCTCAGCCCCGAGTCGGTTTGGTTCTGAGCGGGGGTGGTGTTCGGGGATTGTGTCAGATTGGGGTGATTCGCGTATTGGAAGAGAATGGGATCCCGATCCGATATATTGCCGGCACCAGTATCGGGTCGATGATTGGGGGATTGTATGCCGCGGGAGTCCCGATCGACAGCATCCAGCGGATAGCCGTTACCGGAGTGTTGGACTGGAAAGAGCTGTTTTTTTCCGACAATCGGGAAAACCGGTATTATTATTATCAACGCAACATGGCCGACAAGCATATCATTGGTTTTCGATTCCGGGGATGGGATATCCAGAAGCTTCAGGGGATCAGCTATGGGCAAAACCTTTTGAATCTTATTTTTCGCTATACCCTGCAGAATAATGTAGCAGCCGGACTCAATTTTGACCGCTTGATTATCCCGTTCCGTTGTGTTGCCACCGACCTGATCAACGGCCGTCCGGTGGTTTTCGATCACGGGTTTCTCTCGGATGCCATCTTCGCTTCAGCCAGTGTTCCCACGGTCATCTTCCCCTATATGGTCGATTCGGCGTACTGCATCGATGGAGGTATTCTGAATAATATCCCGGTGGATGTCATTCAGTCATTCAATCCCGATTTGATAATTACGGTGGATAATTCCAGTCCCCTTCGGAATGAATCCAATCTGAATACCGTGTTCGATATTTTTGATCAGATTACCACCATTACTGCCCTGGATAAGAATCAGCAGCAACGGGATCAGTCTGATATCCTGATTTCTCCGGATCTGTCCGGGATCAGTTCCAGCGATTTCAATCAGATCGATTCCATCATTCAGTTAGGCTACCAGGCCGGGATTCGAAAGATTGCACAGATCAAGCGGATGGTTCAGGAACAGAAGCTAAGCCAACTGCCGGATACCTCCTTTTTCATTTCCGAAATCCGATGTCCGGATTCCCTACTGCGCGCGACATTGCCCTATATGATGGTTCCCGGACGATTTTCCCATCGTGAACTTTATTTGATCCTGGAACATGCTTATCGGTCCGAACGTTTCAGTGATATCCGGATCGATATCCATCAGGAGGAATCCCGGACAGTTGCGGAATTCAGCGGTGACCGCAATCGGTTCATCAAGACCATCAACTGTGAGTATAAACCGGCCAAATGGTCGTCCCGTGATCTTTATTCCATCCTGTATCATTATGAGAATCGGAATTATTCCCCGGCCGTGATTGATAGTTTAATCCGAAACGTCAATCAGTTCTTTTCCAATAGTGGCTACACCCTTTATTTTGTCGATGATTACCATTTTGATCCGGCTGACAGCGCCCTGTTCCTCCGGATTCATGCCGGCCGGATCGATTCAATCAGTTTCAGGGGCCATCAGACGGTTCATCCGAGCTATCTGGCTAAGCAAATATCGTTCAAGAAAGGTGATGGATTCAACTCCATGACCCTGGATCAGTCGATGGAACGCATTTACAATACCGGCCTGTTCAATCGGGTCAGCTACCGGATCATACCCGAATCCAATGAATGGTATCATATCATGATCCAGACTGAGGAGAAACCGATGGGGATCATCCGGATGGGCTATCAATACAATAATTATGAGCGATTGCTGGGGTATTTCCAGATCGGCTATGACTATACCCGTCTGGTGGGCAATGCGGTTTATCTCAGTTCGGTCATCGGGAAGAGGAATTCGCTGACCCTGACGCTGCAGGCGGATGAGGTTATGGCGACCAATCTGGGGTATCGGATCAATCTGAGCATCACCGATCAGCCCCGATACTGGTATCAATCGAATCAGCCACGAATCGATTACCGTCAGCAACGGCATACCTATTCGTTTTCTATTTCCGGCAATTACCTGAAACGGATCGGTGTCTCGATGCTATCCTTCGACTATGTCACAGCCGACAATTACCGGGCGGTGGATTATCCGGAGCATCGGGCCAATTACTACTATTCCTATTGGAGTGTCGGTAATGTTATCGATTCTAGGGATCATCTGGTGTTTCCGTCGCGCGGAATCCTCTTTTAT
>JAGOEH010000160.1 GCA_017997825.1 Candidatus Delongbacteria bacterium
ATACTATATTCTGCAGGGAGAAGGCCGGATGCATGTCGGCGATGAGGTTCGGATGGTTTATCCCGGCCAGGCGGTAGTGATTCCGATTGACGGAGTTCAGTTTATCGAGAATACCGGGGCTGAAGATCTGGTGTTTTTATGTATCGTTGATCCGGCCTGGCGGGCCGAGGATGAAACTGTTTTAGTAGGGGATAGCAGCCTAGATTTTTTGACGGAGGATAGCTTCAATGGGTAGTTCGGGGGTATAGGCGATGAAGATAAAGTCATTGGGATGGGCTTGATCGGCCGGTTGCCGAAAAATATCGTAGAATTCTTCCAGGGTGAAAGGAATGATGCGGCCGTCGGCGGTAAGGACTTCCACTCGATCACCCCGTTGGATGGGATTTTTGATCTGGATCAGGATCCAGGTTTTTTCATAAATCCGTCGGACCTGCCCGATGGTGCGATACTGGCGGGCATAGGCGATTCCGCTGTAATTCTGCATATTCAGGCGATCCCGGCCGGTAAAGAAACCGGTGGTATAGTATCGGTTATCGGCTTCGGCCAGTTGGGTCTGCCACTTCTCCAGCCGCTCCGGATAGCGTTCCGGATGATCGGCCAGAGTATCCAGAGCCTGGCGGTAGACTGAGACTACCGTGGCGACATAGTTTAGCGATTTCATGCGTCCCTCGATCTTGAGGGCATTCAATCCGAGGGAGACAATCCGGGGCAGATAATCAATCAGGCATAGATCTTTAGAGTTCAGGATATAACTACCATAGCTATCCTCTTCAATCGGATAGGATTCGGATGATCGGGAAGATTCCACCAGGCTGAAGTCCCATCGGCAGGGCTGGGTGCACTCTCCGAGATTGGAGGAGCGCCCGGCCAGGACGCTGCTGAGCAGACATCGGCCCGAATAGGCCATGCACATTGCCCCATGTATGAACATCTCGAGTTCGGCGGAAGGGACGCTGGATCGGATCGAGGCAATCTCGTCGGCGGAGAGTTCCCGGGCCAGGTTGAATCGGCGGATCGAAAAGCGATCCTGCAGCGCCTGGATAGTCTCGGCATTGGTGGTACTAAACTGGGTACTCAGATGAATGGGGAGCTGGGGATACTGATTCCGGATCATGGCGATCACCCCCAGATCGGACGCGATGATTCCATCCGGTTGGATGGGTATCAGCCACTCGATAAAGCGGTAGATGGCCTCCAGATGATCGGGATGGGCCAAAATATTGACGGTGATATAGATTTTTTTGTGGTGGCGGTGGACAAACTGAATCGCCTCTTCCAGCTCTTCCAGCGTGAAGTTGTCAGCCTGGCTCCGCAATCCGAAGGCTTTCCCCGCCGCATACACGGCATCGGCCCCCATCGCCAAGGCTGTTTTAAGCTTTTCGAAATTGCCGGCCGGAGCCAACAATTCCGGCATTAGAATACCCAATTCAATCCTGCTCCCAGCGTCATATCCCGACTCAATAGGGGATAATACTCATATTGCTCGCGATTCAGCAGATTATAGGCCGTCAGATAGGCATCCAGATTCCGCCGGATCGTCTTTTTGAATTCTGCATTCAAACTGAGATAATCACGGTTGCGGCAAACCGGGTTGACCTTGAATCCCGATTTGAATACCAAGTATCCGGTCAAATGAACCTGGAACGGTAGATAAAAGGTGCATAGGAATTCATTTTCAAACGCCGGGATCCCGTACAGCCGGTTTTTGAATTCCCAATCCGGGTTGTTTCCGATGGACGAGCTGATGGATTCAAGGGTATAGCGGGCCTGCTCATCGGTATCGACATTGAAATGGGCATAGGCCTTCATCCGGTTCTGCAGTTTGATATACCCGGTGGCCTGGTAACTGGCGGTAAAGTTGAGAAACAAGCGCTCGAAATCGGCCGGATAAAGCTTGTAATAAGTGAATTCCGGCCAGTATCCTTCCCTAAAGTCGATATCATGCTGCCATGAAATATCCGAATAATTATACAGGTAAGCCATATAATTCTTCATCAGTTGATAACCGGCGCTCATGGTGAATACCAGTTGATTGGACTTGCGATAGGTGGTTAGAACCGCCAGTTGGAATAATCCATAGGGTTCAGGGCTGTTCATCAGACTCAGGCTGCTGACGCCGGGTTGGCGATCATCCTGCAGAATTCGTTCGACCTGAGTGTGGTGCTGATGGCTGACTTCAAGCTGTTGCTGAATCCCATAAGGCAGATTCCATTGATAAGCGGCGCGGAAATCCAGAATAAAGGTTTCGTCGCCCGGCTTGGACATGAAACCGGGTTCCAGGCGAAGACTATAGGGAAACTGCTCATACAGCACTACACATTTATACATCCAGAAATCATCGGAATTCTTTTGGCTGAAGCGGTTGCTGCTGATCTTGTTTCGCTGGAAATCCAACAGGTTCTCGATTCCGATGATCCGTCCTCCCGAGAGCTGGAATCGGCTGGAATGAAACAATTGGAGCTGGGTGTTGCGCCAGTCCGACTGGGACGAAAAGGAGAGAGATGGCAGATCAGTAGGAACGATCAGGGGCGCGAAAATTCCGGCATAGTCGGCCGAGCGGCCGGCAAAATTCAGGCCGAGCGAGTGGGTACTCCGGCTCATGGTGTAATTGAGTACCGGATTAAGCCTGAAATGGTTGAGAACCCGGCTGGTGGCAGGATCGAATACCATGGAATCCTGAGATGGGATTTGGATATCCCCGGATTTCGGCTGCGGCAGCAAGGGAATCTTGGAGTAAGCATAATCAGCCCGGACGCTCAGATAAAAGCCCGGGGTAAAGCTCCAGGTGAAACGGTCGGTCAGGTCGAATGCAGTCAGTTTGCGGCCGAAATCAGTGGATGGCTTATAATGTTCGAATCCGAGGTTGAATTGATTATCATAAGGCTGACGCTGGATGATATTTTTATAACTGGCGGAGATCCACTGGCGGTATCCCAGCCGGAAGGCCAGTTCCTGAAGCATGTCGGACGATGCGGCCCGATAGGCTTCGGGGATCACTAGGATGGTTTTGGGAGGCGGAAGAATGACACCGCTTTGGACCTCCAATGGCGGGGTATGGATGGCCTCGACCGGAGATGGTGTGAAATCCAGCATCTTACCCGGCTGAACCTGGCTGGAGTCGGGATTGAAGATGATCAGATCGGGCAGTTTGAGGGAATTACTGGTTTGAGCCGATGCAACGGTGACCGTGATGATGCTGATGATCAGCCCCCAGCGATACCATAGCGTGAGTCGGTTCCCGATTCGGGAATAGGCGGGTTTACTCAATTCGTTTCAACTCCTCGTCAGCCATGCGCTGCATGGCGGTGTCCGCCGAGGTCTTGCGCAATTTGTTCAGTTTCTCCTTGGCCTCGGTCAGATGGTTCTGGTGAATATCGCATAAAGCGGCTTTCCACTGGGCTTTTTCAGCCCAGTTGCTGAATTTTTCATAGATATACTGAACTTTCAGGTATTGGGCGGCCGCCAGATTGTAATCCTGTTGTTCATACTTGACCTCGCCGATATAATACTGAGCAGCGGCCGCTTCCTCACCGGTGCTTCCGGCAATGATCTCCTGAAAAACCTGCTCGGCTTGCTCATACTGTTTTTGAAACAGATAAAGCTTTCCCTGTTCCAGTTGGGCGCTGCGGGCATAATAAGACTGGGGCTGCCGGTTCTGCAACAGAACGAAGATGGAATCCGCAGATTCCGGCCGCTGGGAAGCCGCATAAATTTTTCCTTTCAACAGCATGGCCGGCGCTGCTTGGGTTGAATTGGGCTGAATCGAATCCAGATTCTTCAAGGCCGCCTCAAAGCGTTCCCCCTGAAACTCCAATTCCGCCAGCTTCAAACGCATAAAGTCAGCTTGCGCTCCGTTCTTGACGGAAGCCAGATGGGTGTTCAATAAAGCTTCCGCTTGCTCTTCATGACCGCTTTCCAACAGAACCTGCAAATAATCCGGTAATACCAATTCCACCTGCCCAGGATGCTGTTTCAGCAATGCCTCATACTCGTCGATCGTTTTTTCCACCTGCCCGCTTTTCCGGATCAGCCGGATTTTGATCAGCATCAGCCCGGTCTGAAGCCGGGGACTTGGATTCTCCTTCAGTAATTCATCGATCCGGCTGATGCTCTGCCGGCTGTCCGAACTCTGTTGCAGCGACCATTCGATTCCCTTGGAGGCCTGATCCATGATCTCCGGCGTAACCGCCGTATTTAAAGCGTCCCGGTAGTAAATGAACGATTGGTCAAAATCTTTCAGATTATAATAGGCATCGGCAATCTGGAATGTGACAGAATTCTGGTAGTCCGATTTGGGAAACCGGGTATGAAAGGCTTTCAGCAGATCCAGACATTCCTGATACTTTTCCTGGAGGAACAGGCATCGGCCGTGGTAGTAATAGGCATCATCGGCCTGACTGCCGGCCGGATGATCCAGATAGATCCCCTTGAACTGCAGGGCGGCCGAATCATACTGTTTCAGCTTCAAATAGGCCATTCCGGTCTGAAAGAGTGTCTTGCTCTTTTCCTCCGCCGTCATCCCGCTCCGATCCGACTGCTGATAAAACGCAATCGCCTGCTGGAAATTTTTCAGATTGAAATAAGCATCGCCAATCATCATGCCGACCATGCTTTTTTCCTGGATAGTGGTAGCCTGGGGCAGGGCCCGGTTCAGGTGATCGATGCCGGCCTGATAGCGGTTCATCATATAGGCGGCGTAACCTTGATAATAATGAAAATAAAAAAGATGTTCCTTCTTGCTCGGCCGCGCTTTGAGCGAATTGACCAGTTTTTCCATTCCCTGATAATCCCCGGTTTCGATCAGGTTCTTCTGGGCATAAATAACCGAGGCTTCATAATAATCATTGGGATAGGGGGATTGATTCAGAATACGGTTAAATTTTTCAATCGATTTACGATAGTTTTTAAGTTGGTATTCGGATATGGCCGATAAGAACAGCGCTTCCAGGTTCAGCTTCTGATCTTGCCCGGATGATATCATACTGTCATAAGCCTGACGGGCCTTTTCATACTGTTTAAGATGATAATAGGCGTCTCCCAGTTGCTTTTGACTGGAACTCTTCAGCTTCGGCTGACTGATCGGATTAGCCTCAAGAATGGTTATGGTTTGCTGATACTGTTTTTTTCTGAAGGCGTAATCGGCCTGTCGGCTGATGATCTCGTCGGCGCGGCTGGGATCACTTTTCTTAAGGCTTGCCATATGGGTCCGAACGGGAGCGCTCTCCCCATTCTCGACGGCATTCAGCAAATACCAGTAATAAAAATCTCCCGGCATGGCTTTTTCAGTTGCCAGGATCTGAGACGCCAGTGCGGAACCGGATGAATAATTGCCGCTCAGAAAATGGCATTGCAGGGTATTGATATAAATATCGCGCCGATGGGCGGTTTTGGGATACTGTTTCAGAATACCCTGAAATACCTCGATGCAGGCCGGGTATTGCTTCAATGCCAGATGGGAAATCCCCTTCAAATACAGCAAATGATCATAATGATTAACCTTCGATGACTGCTTTCGGACGAAATCGATGGTTTTGGTATACTCACCGGACTGATAGTAAAGCTCGGGCACCAGCGCCTGAGCCTGGGGATATACCGGATGATTCTGATAGCTCGCTGTGGTCAGCGGTTCGATATGCTTTAAGGCTCCCACCGGATTGTTCTGCATTTGATGAATTTTACCCAGACTGAACGAGGCGTAAGCGGCATACTCACTATCCGGTTTTTTCAGATACTTCTCCAGATACTCCCGGCTGCCGGTATAATCATGCTGCTGGTAGAGACTGACTCCCAGCCAGTAATTCAAATCTTGGCTCAGGGCGTGGGTGGGGTACCTTTTATGAAAATCCTTCATCAGCCGGATGGAATTGGATGGATCCTTCAGATGAAAATATGCCAGAGCAACCCGATAATTGATTTCAGCCTGATAGGGGAATTGAGGATGAGCCGTCAGAATCTGCCGGGCGGTTTCAATGCAGGACGTGTAGCTGCCGGTCAGGAAAAGGCATTCCACCTTCACATACCGGAGATCATCCAATTCGGTAGCCTGAGGATACTGGGAGAAAAACTGGTCGATCTGGGTTAATGCCATATCATATTTATTGTTTTCAAACAGGCTGTAAATGAATTTCAGATCCTTTTCCTTTAAAATCAGATTGTCGGCTTGAATCCATGAGGGAATTAGCATGAGAGCGAGCAGGATGATCAGGGTTTTTATTTTCATAATTAACCGCCTGTTAGAATGTTGAGTTCTCTATCGCGCATACCTGTCTATATTATGCATTTTGAATATAAAAGTCAAGTAAAAACATCGTACTTAGACCGCAGCGGTATCGGATACGGAATAAGCGTTTTCGAGGCGATTGCCGGCTTGACATTTAGTTCCGGATTTATTATGTTTTGGACGGCCGGTTCGATTGAGAAAGCCGGATCGGCATCAACAGATTGATCGCGACGGAGAAGATATGGAACCTTGGATTATTGGACATCGCGGCGCCGCCGCTTATTGCCGGGAAAATACCCTGGAATCCTTTCGCAAAGCCATTGATCTGGGAGCGGATGGGATCGAGTTTGATGTCCGGCGTACCGCCGATCATACCCTGATTGTTCATCATGACGCTGAGATTGTCGGAATCAGGCTGAGCCGGATCAGCTATCCGGAAGCCCGGGATTTGGCGCTTCATCAAGGTTACCCGCTATGCCGCCTGGATGAGGTGATCGATATGACCGCCGACCGCCTGCTGCTGGATGTGGAACTCAAGGAGGAAGGCTATGAGGCGGAAGTGGCTGATCAACTGGCTATTTCACTACCGATGGACCGATTCTTTTTTACCTCCTTCAGCCTGGAATCGATGCGGACCATCCGCCGCCATGATCCCCGCCTTCAAGTTGGGTGGTTGTCCGATACCATATCGAAATCGATCCTGGATACCCTGATCGATTCAGGGATGGATTTCTTTTTGCCTCGATCCGACGCCGTAACTCCCCGCTGGGCCGATCCGATGCAGCAATCCGGATTAAAGGTGATCCCATGGACCGTCAATCGATCTGAACGGATAAAAAAACTATTGTCTTATCCTTGTA
>JAGOEH010000161.1 GCA_017997825.1 Candidatus Delongbacteria bacterium
CAATTATGCCCAGCTCAAACGGCACCGCATGTCGACCCTGCTGAAAAGCAATTATCACCCCTGGCTGGGAATCACCATCCCCTCTTCCATTCAAGAGGTAGGACTGGGCCGGGAATTCAAACAACTCATCGCACAAACCAACCGAGTCTATCGGGAACTGAAAAAAAACCACGGAGCGGGAGCGGATTACCTGCTAACCAACGCCCATCGGCGGATGGTTACGCTCAAGATGAACCTACGGGAATTTTACCACTTCGTCAGGCTCCGGGAGGACGACCATGCCCAATGGGATATCCGGCACCTGGCGGAAAAACTGGACATCAAGGTCCGCAAACTGATGCCCTTATCCGGAATGATGCTGTGCGGCAAAAGCAACTATACACGCCGATACAGTTCAATTTTCGAATCCCGTTTGTCACATTCTAAACCGATCCGCCGCAAATAATGGGAGTATAAAATGGAACCAGGTAGACTACAAATTTACACCGGGGACGGGAAAGGAAAAACCACAGCGGCTTTTGGGCTGGCCCTTCGGGCTTGTGGAGCCGGATGGCGGGTTTTCATCGCCCAGTTTGTCAAAGGGCAGCACTACAGTGAACTGGACGCCCTTCAACGCCTCCAGGATTGCATCACCATCCGCCAATACGGCCGGGAATGCTTCATCCACCATCAGCCCGAGGCCGAGGATATCCGGGTCGCGCAGGAAGGCTGGCATGAGGTCAAATCGGTAATTGCCGCCAACACCTATCGGCTGGTCATTCTGGATGAATTGGCGATTGCTCTCTACTATAAGCTGATTTCATTGGACGAGGTGATGGAGATGATCCGGCACAAGCCCGAAGCGATGGAACTGGTCATTACCGGGCGCAAGATGCCGGCAGAGCTGATGGAACAGGCCGATCTGATCACCGAGATGAAAGAAATCCGGCATTATTATCAACAGGGAATCCAGGCCCGAAAAGGAATTGAATTTTAGGATGCGATATTTAGCCGATCTGCATGTGCATTCCCATTATTCAATGGCTACCAGCAAACGGAGCCTGATCCCGGAATACGCCCAGTCAGCCGCCCGCAAAGGAATTCAGCTGGTCGGCACCTCAGATTGTCTGCATCCCGGGCATTTCGGCGAGATCGAGACCTATCTGGAAGCCGCTCCGGAAGAGGGCTTTTATCAATTAAAACATGAATACCGATCAAATTCGGCCATCGCACCTCTTCCTACAGGATCCCCTCTTGACGCCATCCGATTTGTGCTGTCGGTCGAGGTATCCACCATTTATAAAAAAAACGGCCGGGTACGCAAACTCCACCATTTGCTCCTATTCCCCGGATTGGAATCTGCCCGGCGTTATGCCCGCTATTTAGATCAGCGCTGCAATATCCGCAGCGACGGCCGCCCGATCCTTGGCCTGGACAGCTATCAACTATTTGAAGCCGCCTTGAACACCGATCCGGATATCATCCTGATCCCGGCCCATATCTGGACTCCCCATTTCTCACTCTTCGGGGCTTATTCCGGCTTCAACACCATTGAAGAATGCTTTGAAGATCTGACTCCCCATATCATGGCGGTCGAAACCGGTCTGAGTTCCGATCCGTCGATGAATTGGCGGATTAAAAACCTGGATCGTTTTTTCCTGCTCTCCAATTCCGACGCCCATAACCCGGACAATCTCGGGCGGGAAGCCAATCTGCTGGAGGGCGAATTCTCTTATCCGGGATTGTTTTCCGCTCTGCGGGGCGACAACCCGGACAATCAGATCAAAGCGACCATCGAATTTTTTCCGGAAGAGGGCAAGTACCACTATGATGGTCATCGCAAATGCGGGATCAGACTGGACCCGGTGGAATCGATGCAGCTCGGTAATCAGTGTCCGGTATGTCACAAACCCCTGACCTGCGGAGTCCTGCACCGCGTCATGGAACTGGCGGATCAGCCCCCTGACCGCCGGGGCCCCAAAAGCCGACCCTATTCCAAACTGGTCGGCCTCCTCAATCTGCTTTCGGAATGCTGGAATAAAAGTGTAACCAATCGGCAGGTTCAGGAATCCTACCATCACCTGTTGAGACACAACGGACCCGAATTGCCGTTACTGATGGAGACCGATCCGGATCTGCTGATTACCGATAATCCGCTGATCAAGGAAGCCATCCGGCGGATGCGGCGCGGAGCGATCCATATCGAACCGGGTTACGATGGTGAATACGGTGTCATCAAGGTGTTCGACCCGGCCGAACGCAACGGACTCTTCAAAACCTCCTTCACCACCCTGGGAAAAGAATACGGGATCGTAAGCCGGAACAATGGGAAAACCGGCCGAAACAAGAATTTCCTTATCTCCGAGCAACTGGCCATGGGATTTGCCCATGTTTCCGCTGAATCCCGGCCCACGGCCGCCGCCTCCAATCCCGATCAGCAGGCCATTATCCAATCCCAGACTCCCCATATCCTGGTCCAGGCCGGGCCCGGAACCGGAAAAACCTTTACCCTGATTGAACGAATCAAACACCTGATCCGGGAAACCGAATGGAAACAAATGATGGTGGTAACCTTTACCGACAAGGCGGCCCACGAAATTCTTTCCCGGCTTCACCTAATCAGCCGCCCACCTTATGTCGGAACCTTTCATGCCATAAGTCTCCAGATACTCAAACAATACCGGCAATCTCCGCCTTATATCCTCAATCAAGCCGACCAACTCTATATCATCAGCCTGCTTCTTGACTCCCTGTCAATCCGGTGGAAAGCCCAGACCGCGTTGGAGAAGATTTCAGCCATGAAATCGGATCCGGAGCGGGAACCCGAAATCGATCAATCCAATCAGGATGATATCCGGATAACCCAAACGCTTTACCAGGCCTACCAGGCCTATCTGGAGGAACACCATCTGATGGATTTTGATGATTTGCTCATCAAGAGTTTGCAGATCATGGAACAACATACCGATTTTACAATCGAGCACATTCTGGTTGATGAGGTCCAGGATTGCAATCCATTACAGTATCGCTGGATCGAATGTCCGGCGCGGAGAGCTCGGAGTCTTTTCATGATCGGTGATTATTACCAATCAATTTATCAGTTCCGCGGAGCCCGACCCGATTTGATCCTGCATTTGCGTAACCTATACCCGGATTTGCAGATCCATCATCTGAAGACCAGTTACCGGCTGCCGGCTCCCATTATCCGGTGCAGTCAGGACTTATTGACCTATAAACCGCTGCCGATCATCATGAACAGCGCCGATCCTCAATCCCCCGCCTGGATCAGCATTGTGGAACACCCCAATGCCGTCATTGAAAAATCGTATTGGGCCATGAAAATAAAACAGATGCTGGGGGGATTGGATATGGTGACCTCGGAATCAACGGGCGAAGGGGCCCTGCAGGCGCCCGAGGATATTGCCGTGCTATTCCGCAGCAACCGAATGTTGCGTGAGTATGCCGATTATTTCAGAGAAAAAGGGCTGCCGGTATGTCCCACTCCGGATTTTCCTCTGGAGGATTATCCCGTCCTTCGCCGGATAATCTATTCGCTTTACCGGCTGGCGTTTCCCGGGAATCCGCTGATCGACCGGATCCTGGAATCGGACGGGGTGTCAGCCGATCCGTTCGAGCATCTGATCGATGCCGATTCCATCAGTGTAATTCTCCATCAATTGTGCCGCCATTTTCAGATTGATCCGTCGCCTGAACTGGATTGGCTGGAATCAATTCTGACAGTAACCCCGGACTGGAAATCCAATCTGGTCCATCTGATCAATCATCAGCCGCTGGTTCAATCCGGAGCCGGATTGCGTTTGTTAACCATGCATGGGGCCAAAGGGTTGGAATTTCAGACTGTGATTCTACCGGCCCTGGAAGAGGATTCCCAGGCATCCCCATTCACCCGCCGCCATAGTATTCAGGAGGAAGAACATCTGATCTATGTCGCTGTGACCCGGTGCAAGCTCAACCTTTATTTGTCATACAGCCGGCTTCGGGAAATCCATCATCAGTCGGAAGAACGCCGGCCGGCCCGCTGCATTTCTATTTTTAAACCATTGGCTCACTATATGTTGAACGCCATCGACGAACATAAACCTCACCAGATGTCACTCTTTTGATTTATCGATCGGAACGACCGCCAGTTCCTGTCCATCTATGCTTTCGATCCCCACCAGCGACGCGGCGCTCCCGTTTCGAACCGCCAGTTCCAACCATTGATCGCTGTTGAAAAGGGCCATCAACTCCCCCTCCTCCCCGATTCCGGAGGCGTAACAATCCGCCGGTTCCCCAATCCGCCTACCTCTATACCGAATCTCTACCCGCTTTCCTCCCATCTGTTCCATCCATTCCGACCGGTTCAGGGCAAAAATCAGATTCCCAAAATGATCGATCATCAACAACGGAACCCGAAGCCGGCCCGAATCATCATACCGGGCTGCGGGAAAATCCAAGCGTATCAAATCAGTGTGGGGTGATCCCAATTGATGGAATTTCGTGCCTTTATCCAACCAAGCCGCCGCCGGAGCGAAGATATCACGTCCATGAAAAGTAGAATCCGGATACCGGGTCCGATACCAATCCGGATCATCCAGTTCCACCATCCGATACCCGGGAAAACGCTGCTCATCCACAAATGAAAATAGCCCATTATCCGGTCCAATCAGGTAATAGGGGCCGCACTGAATAGCTATTCCTTTCCGGTCGGTCCCGACTCCGGGATCAACGACAGCCAGAAAAATAGTCCCATCAGGGAAATAATCCATAGAGCGACTGAGCACCAGACAGCCTATCCTGATCTGCTGTGGCGGAATTCCATGACACAGGTCGATAATCTCGGTTGCGGGAGAAATCCGCCGGATTACGCCTTTCATAATTCCCACATAAGGATCATCCAATCCAAAATCAGTCATCATAACGATCATACCGGTTCCTTTTCCCATTGTATCGGTTGATTTGACCAACGCCACGATAAGATCATCATTCCAACACCTAATCCGCCATAGTAAATTCCCAGGCTGGTGCCCCCGGCAAACAAATGATAGCGATAATAGGCCCAGGGATGGGCGGCCAGCCATTCGGTCAAATTCAGTACCATACTCCCGCTAAGGTTCATCAATCCCCAGACGGCAGTGTTCAGTCCCGGGATAAAGGCCAGGATCAAACTGGAGAATCCGGTCAGGATGAAGATGGTTAAGGGAATGGTCATTAGCAGGTTGGCAATGAAGGTATAGGGATTGAACACCTCGAAATAGTGGTTGATAATTGGTGCGGAAAACAGCATAGCTCCGAAGGTCAGGCTGACCGGGAAAACCAGCAGCCGATGGAGCCGTTCCAGCCACCGATTCTCCCAGGAACCGAACAGATGATCATTGCAATCGATCATGATCATAATACCCAGGGTAGCCAGATAGGTTAACTGGAATCCCAGCCGTCCGATTTCCAATGGGTCGATCATTCCGATCAACCAGGCGGAAAAGAAGAGCGCCTGGTATTTATCAATTCGGCGGCCGACCAGGGGGGCTGTCTGATAAAGAAGAATCATCAAATAAGCCCGGCCCAGTGAGGATTTCCAGCCGATCAGTCCCAAATAGAGGCTTAGAACCACGATAATCACGATACGTTTCCACCGGAATCCGGGGCAGAAATAGAGCATCCATCGGATCACCATAAAAATCATGGCAAAATGGAGGCCGGAAATAACTAAAATCGGGTAAAGGCCGGAATAGCGGAATACATCCTTGATGGTATGATCCAGATACTGAGTCTGGTTCAGAATCACAGCCTGAGCGATCCGGTCGACCGGATCGATCAACTGCTGTCGGAATTGGCGGCGGTAGAACTCCAGGACGGTTTGCCTCCAGTTTTCTATCTCGGAGGAGGGCTCGAAAATGGGCTGAACCATCAGATTGGAGCTTAACGGGAGAGGACCTGAAGACCGGGATAAATTTCGTATCAAGGTTTGGGCGGAGGTTCTAAATTCGAGACGACGGATTCGGTAAAGAGAATCCGATTCAATCCTGTAATCCCGCACCCAAAGGGATTGGAGTGAGGGAAACTCCGCCAATTGGAAGTCCTCATCATACACCCTCAGATGATCCAGCCGGATGGTCAACGCATAGTCTCTGATACTGACAATATGATAATCGGCCCTTACATAGACCGAATCGGGCCATTCGATCTGAGTGGAATAGTCGATCCGGGGAATCCTCAACCCAACAGTCAGAGCAATCAGTCCGATCCATAAAGCGAGCTGTAAATTTCGGCTATGCATCAGGCTGATCAGTATCAGCCCCCCGGCGGCCAATCCTCCGATCCATAAACTAAGCTGGAAGGTAAGGGTCAATCCGGACAGGATAATAAAGGATATGGCGGCGTAGTTTAAAATGTTAAGGCGTAGTATAAAATATTGACTCCCATTTTTAAGGCTGTTTGACGAACCTCAGGCGGATCATTATGGACATTGGGATCAGCCCAACCGTCACTGATATTGGATTCGACCGTATAAAAAAGAACCAGCCGTCCCTGGTGAAAAATCCCCCACCCTTCGGGAGGTTTGCTGTCATGCAGATGAATTTTGGGAAGTCCGTTGGGAAAACGATAGAAGCATTGGTAGATGGGATGATTGACCGGTAGCTGGACAAATTCCTTATCCGGAAAGATCCGTTTGATTTCACGCCGGAAGCTTTTATCCATACCATAATCGTCATCGGCGTATAGAAATCCGCCATTCTCAAGATGCTTTCTCAAATTCCGGATATCATCATCGGAAAAATAAACATTCCCATGTCCCGTCATGAAGAGGATGGGATAGTTGAACAGCCCGGGATCGGAGGGGGGCAGGACCATTTGATCTTCAGTGGTCTCGCTCCCGGTAACCCGTTTGAATTCCTGCAGCAGATTGGGAATCATCGATCGGTCATTATACCAGTCTCCTCCCCCGCCATACTTGAGGCGGCATATCGTCAGGGCTGTACCGGGAGCTTCCTGGGCCGACAGGAACCGGATCAGTACCAGCCAGATCCAGACGACTCTAATTACTGGTCGCATACACCGACTCCATCAGGATGGGATATCCAGTCACATTATCC
>JAGOEH010000162.1 GCA_017997825.1 Candidatus Delongbacteria bacterium
AAAGCTGATGATCGTCCAGGACGATGAGTTCAGGGTGCAAATTTTAAACCATAATGTAGGTTGGTAAAATTATGAAAGGCTTGATTGGAAAAAAACTCGGCATGACCCAGTTGTTTGACGAGACGGGACGATTTACACCGGTCACCGTCCTTCAGACGGGGCCATGCTATGTGGCCCAGGTGAAAAAGGTCGAAAGCGATGGTTATTGTGCCGTTCAGATGGCATTTGATGAAGCCAGAGAGAAGGTTTTGACCAAGGCTGAACTCGGTCACCTGAAAAAGAACGGGCTGAAAGTCTTACGGAAACTGAAGGAATTCAGATTGAAAGCGGAAGAGGCCCAGGAATTTCTACCGGGTCAAGAGATCAAAGCGGATATGTTCATCAAAGGGGAAAAAGTAAAAGTCACCGGTTTCAGCAAGGGTCGGGGATTTGCGGGTGTCATGAAACGACATGGCTTTGGCGGAGGCCGCGACAGCCATGGGTGTAAGTTCCACCGTAAACCCTTCTCGATCGGGATGCACACCGATCCGGCCAAGGTTTTTAAGAATAAACGGATGCCGGGTCACTATGGAAATGAACGGGTGACGATGCTTAATTTGACAGTAGTGAATGTGGATATTGATAAGAATATCCTGTTAGTCAAAGGCGCGGTTCCGGGTCCCCGATACGGCTATGTTTATATCAGCAAAGTAAGGTAAGGAGAAGCACCGATATGATAGTACCTGTATACTCAGTTGAGGGACGGCCAGTGCGCGAAATCGAGCTTGCGGATGGAATCTTTCAGGCTGCGATTAACCAGGACCTGATTTACCGCAGTGTGACAACCTATCTGGCCAACCAGCGGCAGGGTACGGCGCATGCCCGCACCCGAACCGAAACCAGCGGAAGCACGCGCAAACCTTGGAGGCAGAAACATACCGGGCGCGCCCGTTCCGGCTCGGTTAAATCACCCGTGTGGATCGGCGGAGGCAAAAGCTTCGGGCCTCATCCCCGGGATTATGAAAAGAAATTACCAAAAAAAATGCGAAAGCTGGCTCTCTTTTCTGCTCTATCCCTGAAGTTGAAAGAACAACAACTGATGGTGGTGGAAGATTTTAACATGAATGAGCCGAAAACCAAAAAGATGGCTTCCATCTTAAAAAATCTGGAATTGAATGAAAAAAAGTGTCTGTTTGTCATCAGCGATCAGAATGAAAACCTGATCAAATCGTGTCGGAACATTCCTACCCTGGACACGATCAATGCCAAACTGATCAACACCTATACCGTTTTGAAAAACGAACGGTTGCTGCTGACTCCGAGCGGGGTTCAGATTCTTCAGGAGGTATTCTCATGACCATCGATTATCGCACCATCATTCTGGAACCCATCCTGAATGAAAAAGCTCTGATATTGAAAGAGGAAGGGAATATTTATACCTTCAAGGTCCGGAAGAATGCCAACAAGATACAGATCAAGAATGCGGTTGAAAAACTCTTTAATGTCAAGGTGTTGAAGGTTAATACGTTGATCAGAAAGGGTAAGGTTCGTCGTCAGGGACGCTTTGTCGGAATGACATCTGATTGGAAAAGAGCCATGGTTAAATTAGCCGGCGGTCAAACAATAGAAGCGTTCAATGTCGGCGGTTCACAATAAAGAGAAGGAATGATTCACATGGCACTCAAGAGCTATAAACCGAATACACCTACTCTGCGTTTTACGCAATTGTTGACCAATGAGGAAGTCACGTGTCAAAAACCAGAGAAATCGCTTTTAAGGAAGCTGAAAAAGTCGGATGGCCGTAACAATCTGGGACGGGTAACCGCTCGACGGCGGGGAGCCGGCCATAAGCGGCAGTATCGCACCATCGATTTTCGCCGCGATAAGCTGAATATTCCCGGCAAAGTGGCCACCATCGAGTACGATCCTTACCGGACTGCCAATATTGCCCTGATATTTTACGCTGATGGCGAAAAGCGTTATATCCTGGCGCCGGAAGGTTTGAAAATCGGAGATTCGATCGTTTCCGGATCGGAAGCCGAAATCAAAGTCGGTAACACTCTCCCACTCAAGAATATTCCGCTGGGAACAACCGTTCATAATGTGGAATTGAAACCCGGTAAGGGAGGGCAGATTGCCAGAGCCGCCGGAACCGGCGCTCAGATTGTGGCTAAAGAGGGAAAGTACATCCACTTACGTTTGAGTTCAGGCGAAGTTCGGCTGATGATGCAGGAATGTATGGCTACGATCGGTCAGGTTGGGAACCTGGATCACATCAATGAGAGTTATGGTAAAGCCGGGCGTTCCCGTTGGATGAACCGCCGACCTAAAGTCCGCGGTGTCGCCATGAATCCGATTGATCATCCGATGGGAGGCGGTGAAGGCCGAACTTCCGGAGGACGCCACCCGTGTACTCCTTGGGGTATACCGACCAAAGGATACAAAACCCGCAAGAAGAAAAATGCTTCTGACAAATTCATTGTTAAAAGGCGTAAGTAAAAGAGGTATCAGAAAATGGCAAGATCACTAAAAAAAGGTCCCTATATCGATCCCCGGGTTCAGAAGAAAGTGGATGAGTTGAACCTGAAAAACGAGAAGAAGGTATTAAAGACCTGGGCAAGAGCCTGTACCATTGCCCCGGAATTCGTCGGCCACACCTTTGCGGTCCATAATGGAAACAAGTTTATTCCGGTATTTGTAACGGAAAACATGGTGGGTCATAAACTGGGAGAATTTGCTCTAACCCGAACTTTCCGCGGGCACGGCGGGAAACTCGCCGAACGCCTTGGAAAAGGCCGCGTGGTCGGTAAATAAGGCAAGAAGGAACGGATCGAATGGAACAAAAGTCAGAAAAACTGGAAGCGAGAGCTGTAGCTCGTTATTTGCGAATGTCGCCATACAAAGCCCGTCAGGTGGCGGATCTGATACGTGGAAAAACGGTATCGGAGGCCTTGGCGATTCTTTCCAATACCAATCGCAAAGCTGCAGTTAAGATACAGAAGACTCTGAAATCTGCAGTGGCCAATGTTGTTAATATCCCGGAAGCCGGAAAAGCAGATACGGATACCTGGATTGTCGGCAAAATATGCATCGATGAAGGGCCGACCATGAAAAGGATTCGTCCTCGCGCCATGGGCCGTGCCTTCCGCATCCGAAGACGGACCAGCCATATCATGGTGGTCATTGCAGAACCTAAATGAAAAGGAGTAATTGATTGGGACAGAAATCGAATCCTATCGGTTTACGTTTAGGTATTACCCGTACCTGGGAATCCCGCTGGTTCTTGTCGAAATCGTTTCGGGACTCCTTGATTGAAGATCGGAAAATCCGTAAATACATTACCAATCGTGTCGCCAATGCCGGAATCTCAAAAGTAGAGATCGACAAATCGACCAACCGGATTTCTCTGATTATTTTTACCTCCCGTCCGGGAGTTATCATCGGCAAGAAGGGTAAAGAAGTCGACAAATTGCGCGATGAGCTCCAGCATGTGTTCAAGGGCAAAGACATTCAGATCAATATATCCGAAGTCAACAAGCCTGAAATCGATGCCATGCTGGTGGCGGAGAATATTGCCCGTCAGATCGAGCAGCGGGTCAACTATCGCCGAGTCATGAAGAAAGCGATTCAGTTGGCGCTGACCTCGGGGGCTGAAGGTATCAAGATCATGTGCGGAGGTCGTCTGGCCGGGGCGGAAATTGCCCGGACCGAGCATTATCACCAGGGACGAGTCCCATTGCAGACCCTTCGAGCCGACATTGATTTTGCCAAGGCTACCGCAGTCACAACGTATGGATGCATTGGAATCAAGGTCTGGATCTGCAAAGGCGAGATCATCAAACGCAGTGAGTCTGGGAATTATCCTCAGTCGAGCGTAAAATAGTGTCCGGAGGAAAAAAAGATTATGTTGATGCCCAAAAGAGTGAAATACCGTAAGCAACAGCGCGGACGAATGAGCGGTCTGGCTCACCGGGGAAGCAGCATTGATTTTGGTGAATTTGCCATCAAGTCGTTGGAATGTGGATGGATCACCAACCGTCAGATTGAAGCGGCTCGAGTTGCCATCATGCGTCATATCAAACGCGGTGGGAAAATCTGGATCCGAATCTTTCCCGATAAGCCTTTCACCAAAAAACCGGCTGAAACCCGCATGGGTAAAGGAAAAGGTGCCCCCGAAGGATGGGTGGCTGTGATTCGTCCGGGCCGGATTCTGTTCGAAATCGAAGGCGTGCCTGAAGATGTGGCCAAAGAAGCAATGAGACTGGCTTCTCACAAATTGCCGCTTAAAACTAAGTTTGTAACCCGTATCAGTTGAGGTAGCCGTCATGAAAGCCCGTGAAATCAGACAAATGAGCCAAAATGAATTGGAAAACCACCTGGAAGATCTGCAGGCAGAATTGTTCAACCTGCGGTTTCAGCATGCCACCCGACAGGATCGGAGCCCGATTCGTTTACGAACACTCCGTAGAGAAATCGCCAGAGTGTATACCATCATCACCGAAAATAATAAATCGATCAAGAAGTAAGTGACAGGAGTGATATTATGGAAGAAAGAAATCGGCGAAAAGTTCGGGTTGGTACCGTAGTGTCGGATAAGATGGATAAAACGGTCGTCATCAGTATCGAACGCCAGTTCAAACATCCCTTATACGGCAAAGTCGTTAAAAAATCTACTAAATTTAAAGCTCACGATGAGACCAATCAGTGTAAAGTGGGCGATGTGGTAAAAATTATGGAAACACGCCCCCTGAGCGCCACGAAACGCTGGCGGGTCATGGAAATCATTGGATCGAACACTGAAAAAATCCAAGAAGGTGAAGAGTCATGATTCAAAAGTTTACTCACTTGAAAGTAGCCGATAACTCAGGCGCTCGGGAAGTAATGTGTATCAATATCCTTGGAGGAACTCGCCACCGTTATGCCTCCCTGGGCGACATTATCGTCGTCTCCGTCAAGGAAGCCATCCCGACCGCGACCGTTCCCAGGAAAAAGGTGGTTAAGGCTGTGATTGTCAGAACCAAACGCGAGGTGCGTCGGCCGGACGGCTCTTATATCCGTTTTGACGATAATGCCGTCGTTCTGTTGAACCAGAATCTTGAACCGATCGGTACCCGTATTTTCGGCCCGGTAGCGCGTGAACTCCGCGCCAAGAATTTTATGAAAATTATCTCCTTAGCACCTGAAGTCATTTAACGAAGAGGTCAACCCATGAAACTCCATGTAAGAAAAAATGATACAGTCATTGTAACATCGGGCAAATATGCCGGTGTTAAAGGAAAGGTGCTTCAGGTTCTGCCGACCACCGGTAAAATTATCGTGGAGGGTGTGAATTTCATCAAACGGCATACCAAACCAGGACGTAAGGGAATTCAAACCGGCGGAATCATCGAGCGGGAAGCTCCTATTCCAGCTTCCAAAGTGATGGTCTATTGCGCCCATTGTGACCGCCCGGTTCGGGTGAATCACAAAATTCTGGAAGACGGCCAGAGTGTCCGTACCTGTCATAAATGCAAAGAAATGTTAACGTCTCAATAAACAGGACCAATAAGGATATGCAAAGACTAAAGGAAAAATACCTGAAGGACGTTATGCCGGCTCTGCAGAACGAATTCACCTACAAATCTCCGATGCAGATTCCCCATCTGACTAAGATTGTACTCAATATGGGGGTAGGTGAAGCGCTGACCAACATCAAATTGCTGGATAACGCCATTGGTGAAATGAAACTGATTGCCGGTCAACAACCGGTTATGCGTCGCGCTCACAAATCGATTTCAAATTTCAAGCTTCGTAAAAACATGCCCATTGGCTGCAGTGTGACCATCCGGGGTGAGAGAATGTACGAATTCCTGGAACGCTTTATCAACATCGCCGTCCCCCGTATCCGTGATTTTCGCGGGTTTCCTCAGAAAGGCTTCGATGGCCGGGGTAATTATTCCTTGGGTATCAAGGAACAGATTATTTTCCCGGAAATCGACTACGATAAGGTGGAGAATATCCGCGGTATGAATATCACGATTGTTACGACTGCCAAAACCGATTCTGAAGCCTTCACCCTGTTGAAACAACTGGGTTTTCCTTTCAGAACCAAATAGGAGGACGACTTGGCTAAGAAATCCATGATTCTCAAATCTCAGCGTAAACCCAAATTTACGACCAGGAAATATAATCGATGCTCGATTTGCGGACGTCCGCGGGCTTATTACCGTAAATTCGGTATGTGTCGTATTTGTTTCCGTGAAATGGCCCTGAATGGTAAAATTCCGGGCGTCACCAAATCAAGTTGGTAATGCCGACTAAGGAGTATTATTATGTCAATGACTGATCCGATTGCCGACATGCTGACTCGCATTCGAAATGCGAACCAGGCGCGGCATAAAAAAGTGATGGTGCCCGCTTCTAACCTGAAAAGAAATATTGCCGATCTTCTTTATCGGGAAGGATATATTTCCGGCTATAAGCTGATCGAAGATTCCAAGCAGGGCATGCTGGAAATCTTTCTCAAATTCACCGGGGAGAATATTCCGGTCATCAGCGGGCTCAAAAAGATCTCAACCCCGGGTTTGAAGATCTATAGTGAATCGGCCAAAATCAAACGTGTGGAAAATGGGTTGGGCGTCGCAGTGGTTTCGACCAACCGCGGCATCATGACCGACCGCGAAGCCCGCCTCAACAACCTCGGCGGCGAAATTCTGTTTCATGTCTGGTGAGAAGGAGTAGAACATGTCAAGAATTGGAAAACTACCTATACCAGTCCCCAATGGCGTTGAGGTGGTCATCGAAAACAACCGCATTCAGGTCAAGGGCAAACTGGGTACCCTGTCCTATGTGATTCGCCCGGAAGTTGAGCTTAAAAAAGAGGATAACCAGCTGCTTGTCGAAAAGAAAGAAGATACCCGAATCGGGCGTTCCGTTTTCGGCTTGACCCGAGCCCTAATCAATAATATGGTGGTGGGTGTTTCGGCCGGCTTCGAACAGCAACTGGAAATCATCGGTATCGGCTATAACGCCAAGCTGGGTAAAAATGCCCTGCTTTTTGCTCTGGGCTATTCTCATCCCAT
>JAGOEH010000163.1 GCA_017997825.1 Candidatus Delongbacteria bacterium
ATGCTCAAGACGGTTTCAGGTATTATATCTTCATCGATGGAGCGGGACCTTCTTCAGAAGAGGCTTAGACAGTCTGAGAATAATTTTAGGAGTTTTTTTAATACGATCGATGATTTGTTCATTGTTGTGAATATGGACGGAGATATACTTTACACGAACGATGCTGTTATCCGTAAGCTCGGTTATACTGCCGAAGAGATGAAATCCAAAAAGATAATCGAACTCCATCCCGCCGACAAGAGAGATAAAGCTGAAGAAATTTTGACCTCCATATTTAACGGTGAAAGCACTTACTGCCCGCTTGAACTGCAGATTAACAAAGGCAACAGGTTACCGGTCGAAACCAAGGTCGGAATGGGAAAATGGAATGGAAAGGACTGCATCTTCGGGATATCCAAGGACCTCAGCCAACAACAAGAAGCGCTGCAAAAGTTCACGAAACTTTTTGAAAACAATCCGGCTCTCATGGCCATCAGTAATGTTTCTGATGATCGGATTACGGATGTTAATCTATCCTTTTTAAATAAGCTGGGGTATGAACGAAATGAAATAATCGGTAAAACCATTGATGAGCTGAATATTCTTCCGGATCCGACAACCCTGAATGAAGTCAGAGATAAGATTATAAAAACAGGTAAAGTGATGGAACTGGAGCTCCTTGTCAAATGTAAAAATGGAAGAATGATGACCGGATTGTTTTCGGGTGAGATCATCGATAACTTCGGCGCCAAGAGTTTTCTCTCCGTTATGGTCGATATTACAGAACAGGTCAACCTAAGACTTGAGGTTGAAAAACATCGTAACCGACTTAATAATATTATCGAGGGAACCCATCTGGGTACCTGGGAATGGAATATCAAGACAGGACAAACCATCCTTAACGAGCGATGGGCTCAAATTGCCGGGTATACCCTGGCTGAACTTCAGCCTGTCAACATTGAAACCTGGACAAAACTCACCAACCCTGATGATCTCCGAAAATCCAATCAACTCCTCCAAAAGCATTTCCGTAGAGAAACCGAGTATTATGAATTTGAAAGCCGGATCAAACACAAAAATGGTCATTGGGTATGGGTGCTTGACAGGGGGAAAGTCATCGAATGGGATACTGAAGGCAATCCTGTGAGGATGTTCGGAACCCATGCCGATATTACCTATCAGAAAATGATCGAGCAGGATTTAAGAGAGAGTGAAAAACGGTTTAATCTCGCATTGGAAAACGCTAATGCCGGCCTCTGGGACTGGGATATGATTCATGACGAGGTTTACTTTTCTCCCCTCTGGAAACGGATGTTGGGATATGACGACAGCGAGGTGGAGAACTCCTTCAATGGATGGAAAAATCTATGGCACCCGGATGATACCTCTCAAATTGAGGAGGCCATGACCGATTGTCTTGACGGCAGGGTATCATCGTACCAGGTAATCCACAGGCTTCGTCATAAAAATGGAGAATGGAGATGGATTCTTACCCGGGGAGGGATTCTCAGGGATGAATCCGGGAAGCCTTATCGCTGGATTGGAACCAATATGGATATTACCGATGAGAAGGAGAGAAGCAACGAGCTTGAGCGCTTTTTCTCCGTTAACCTTGATCTGCTTTGTATCGCTGATACCGAAGGAAATTTCATCAAAACCAACCGGGCCTGGGAAGAAATTCTGGGATATTCCTCCCAGGAACTCGAAAACAGAAAATTTATCGACTTTATCCATCCCGATGACCTCGAATCCACCTATCAGGCCATCGCCAGACTGGAAGAGCAGAAGAAGGTCATCAATTTTGTGAACCGGTATAAATGCAAGGACGGAACCTACCGGTTCATCGAGTGGCGTTCACATCCATATGGAAAACTGGTTTATGCCGCGGCTCGTGATATCACGAATCGAATTGTTTATGAAAAGAGAATCGAAGATTTATCGATCCGTGATCCTCTGACCGGTATCTATAACCGGAGATATATCTTTGAACGATTCGAAGCGATTATTTCCGAGTTCTCGAGAACCGGTAAAGTATTTTCGGTCGCTATCCTCGATATCGATTTTTTCAAAAAGATCAATGATGAATTCGGCCATCTGGCCGGCGATTTTATTCTGAAATCGTTCGCCATTCTGATCAGCGGGAATCTGAGACCCTATGATCTTTTCGGGCGATACGGAGGAGAAGAGTTCATCATTGTTTCACTCAACTCCACCCGCGAGCAGACCCTCGGAACCATCAGACGGATACTCGATGTGATACGATCAACGGGATTTGAATTCAATAATAATGAAATACGATTCACCTTCAGCGCCGGTATTTCCGACAGCTTGGAATATCCACCGAACAAACTTACGTCCGAGATGATCATCGATACGGCGGATAAACGGCTTTATTCGGCTAAGGAATCGGGGAGAAACAGGATCATCATTGTCGATACGGCGGGTGCCGATGAGTTTTAATAACCATTCGGTTTTATCCGTTTCCTGTTTAATCAGAATCGGCTCTTGTTGATCGTTTGACTCTGTTCGGGTACCATGCCTCAGTTCGGCCGGGACAATGGTTCTATATGGGCGGTACTGGAGCTGCCAATCAGTTTTCCTGGTATAATACTAGTTTTTTACTGTTGAAAAAGACGATCAATCCGGATACCTTTAATTGGAGATGACGATGCTTGATATGATCAAAAGAATGATAATTCTCAGTCTTGTGGTGGCTTTTTGCGGTTTGGGCCATTCCGTAGAGATCCGGGCCGAGAAGTATGTCACGATTTTCTATGCCTGCTGGGCCAACGAATGCCTCAACACGACCTATGGCAACGATGTCTATATCATGGGTGAAACCCCTTACAGTCCTTATCCGGCATGGAACTGGTGGGGAAAGCCGTTGTATGCCGCCAGAACCGGTGACGGCACCATCAAAAACAATTATAAACTCTATTTCGGTTCTCCCGATCATCCCAATCGTGATCTGATCGACTGGCATGCTCAACTGCTGGATTCGGCCGGCATCGATTATATCACCCTGGATCTGACCAACGGTACTCAACCCAATATCGTCAACGGCGCAAAAGCAATCTGTAAGCGATATCAGGAGAGGATCAATCAGGGGATGCCGACCCCCCGGATCGTGTTTTGGGTGCAGGACAGTTTGTGTCTGCATACGGTCGAATCGGAAATCTTCAATGTTTATCAGGGTGATGTTTTCTTTGAGTATTTGGGGAAAAAGCTGGTGAATGTGGCCGGCGGAAATATCGATCCCGCCATTCCCACCCAGGGGATTTTCAGCCGCTATACCTGCCGTCGGATGTGGGGATTGGATAATACCGGCCGGTATTGGCAGTTCAAGGTCAATTCGGCTACTCCGCCCCCGCCCTTTTACTACAATGGAGAGCCGGAACAGATGTGCGTTCCTGTTGCAACCCAGGCCACCTATATGACCAACGATGGAACCCATCCCTGTACCGGAGCCGTAGGCCGCCGGAATGGCGCCTATTTCATTACCTATATGGATGCCGCTATCGCGGCCGACGTGAAATTCGTCTTTATCCACTCCTGGAACGAATGGTGTGCCCAGAATTTCGGCACTCCCACCAAACCGGTTTTTACCGATCTGTGGAAAACCGAATACAGCGCCGATATCGAACCGATGGAGGGGGGACACGGCTGGTACTACTTCGATCTGATGTGCCAAAAAATCGCCGAATTCAAAAATTCTTCGGTCGGCCTCGATGATCGTTCCCATCCCCCTGTTTCCGATGATACTATTCTGGAACAAAATTACCCCAATCCCTTCAATACGGTTACCTCCATCAACTATTCCATTACGAACCCGGAATTTATCAGTCTGAAAGTATTCAATATTTCCGGTCAAGAGGTTCGGTCGTTGGTTGAGGAATTTCAATGTCCCGGTCACTATTCGATCGATTTCTATGCCGGTAGTCTGCCCAGCGGACTCTATTTCTATACTATTCAGACTGAAACCCATCTCACTCAAACCAAAAGAATGTTGTATCTGAAATAATAACACTTCAGCCATCACTGGATTAGGTGCAGGGTGGACTTGATTGATAATCTATCCTTTATCTTCTGATCGGATAAGGCATTTTCTATTCGCTGAACGGACAATTTTTAGCTGCGAGGTTTAATAACGATGAAATCACTGAATCTGGGTGTGACGAATGAACTTGAAGCGTTGCCGGTGGTTCAGGCTGTCTCTACAGCCTTTATTCGGACTGTTGGGAACAATGATCACTTGGCGGGTCAGATCGAACTGGTATTGGAGGAGATTTTTATCAATATCATCAAGGACGCCTATTTGCCTGGTCAGCAGGAACGCATCGAACTGACTTTTGGGCTTGAGGAATCGCTTCTAGAGATAACAATCCGTTTCAAGGGGATCCCTTTTGATATTGACTATCTGCGGCAATGTGAGCAGAATAGTATTGTGGATACCATCGATGACAGCGGTCAATGGATTGGTTTGGCCTTGATCAGACGCTTCACGGACCAGGTTCACTATCGTAATCTGGGGCGGGATGGACAGGAGATCCGGATGCTGTGGAGATTATCCACCCAAGAATCTCCATCCGCTCAGGCAATGGCGGATGAGGAAACCGACCGGCCGACGGTTTCTCCCACCCAGATATGTATTCGATCGATGGCTCCGGCCGAGGCGGCCATTGTTTCTAAACTGGCATACTTCACCTACAATTATTCCTATAACTATGGATACATTTATGATCCTGAACGGGTCCGATCTCTTAACGACCAGGGCCTGATGATCAGCGGTGTGGCTGTCCATAAAGACCAGGGTATTATCGGGCATAGTGCACTTGCACCCGATCATCATTCGGACCTGTTTGAAATGTGTAACGGATTTGTTGATCCGCGTTATCGCGGCGGCGGTTGTCTGAACATGTTTGCCGATTATGGGATTAGTGAAGCACAACGCCTGGGGGCGGGAGGCATCTTTGTCACTGCGGTCACCACCCACCCCTATTCGCAGAAAGCTGCCATTAAAAAAGACCTGCGGGAATCGGCTCTTTTGGTATCCCGCGTTCAACCCCTGGCGATGCGTTCGATCCGCGATCAGGCGGTGGCAAGAGAATCCGTGTTTTTCATGGCCCGCCTTTTCAGTCATCGGGCAAAAGGGTCCTATTATGTCCCTACCCAGCATCGAGCGATGCTGGAACGGATCTGCCGCTATATCAATGTTGAAGCGGGTTTTGAGGATGGACCTGCCGATATTGTTTTGCCGGAATACGGACAATTGGAGTACAAGGTCGACGACTATCAAGCCGGTCATATTTTCATTCTTAGCTATGGAATGGATACCATCGATCAGATCGCGACGATCTTGCGTCGGTGGCAGCTTGACCGTCTGGAAACAATCTACCTTTCCCTGCCGCTGGTTCAACCGGCTACAGTCAGTCGATGCGAATCATTTGAAGCTATGGGATTCTTTTTTTCCGGATTCCGATACGGCCGAGACGGGAAGGACTGGCTGGTGCTCCAATACCTCAACAATCAACGTTACAATTATGGACTGATTAAGGCTGCCACCAGCTTTGGCCAGGAACTGATCGATTATGTAAGAGACCATGATCCCGTGAGCCGTCTATAACCTGATTTTGCGGCGCATCTGATGATATTTGATCCGGAAGGGATGGGCGTGGAGGAGTTTTACGATGTTCCCTCAAACCCACAGCTCTGGGACGACTTTATGATTCCCCCTGAACGGTTTTTCGGTAAGCATATTCGTCATCAGAATAGCTATGATTTTGTTGAGGGTAGGACCAAACACATATCGACCAATGCCGGTGCCGAGATGTTGAGCGGGGCTCTTTTCGCCACTGAGGTTGCCCTCATTCTATCCGGTAAACGATCCAAACAATCGATTGTCACCATCCCGCAGGTGACCCATGTCGATTTGTTTGAGCGTTTTTGCTCAGTCTGTAACGCCCGTGAACTCTAAAATTACCGTAGCGACCGATCCGGCTTTTCTGGTGAAGGAGTCGGATCGGTATTGCGGATCGGATAAACGGCGGCGTAGCGGCTAATCACGCGTTTAATTAAAGATGATTAAAGTTTAATATTAATCGGGACGATAACACCATGAAGATGATAGGGATCATTTTATTTTTCCAGTTTATCGGTTCCATACCGCTGTATTCGGCGGAGAATGACATGGATTCCATTGAAGTAAGGCTGGCTATGGCGGCCAAGAACTTTGAGCGTGAGGAGTTCAAGACGGTGATATCCTATTTAGCCGGAGATCGCACGCTGAATCTTGATCCGGGGCAAAAACACTACCGGCTGGGTTTTTGCTATTGGAATTTGGAACTGATCGGGTATTGCCGGGATAATTCCGATGAGATCAAATCCTTTGGAAAGCTGGCGTTACAGGCTCTGGATTCGGCGGAACATTACGGGGCAGACCGCTACCTTTGTGCCGGCTATAAAGGGCTGGCCGCCCAGATCTTGGCGGGATTAGGGCTGCGATCCGGGATAACCTACGGTCCACGGGCTTCATCGGAGCTGAAGAAGGCCCTGAAGATCAATCCGCATGGTTATTTAAGCCGCTTGGCGGATGCCGTTTACATTAATCAGGCCCCAAAATTTGCCGGCGGTAATCCCAAACAAGCCGTGCTCAGGCTGGAAGATCTGGCCCAAGAGTTTCCGGATTCGGTAGTCGTCAAGATTCATCTGGCTTCGGCCTATTGCCGCGCGGGCCGGCCGAACCAGGCTCTTTCATTGATAAATTCTGTATTGGCCGAATTTCCTCAGCACCTCTTAGCGCGTAAAATCGCCGGAACCATTAACAGCAAAAAATAAATCGGAAAGGGTGGCTGACATGGGACAGAAGCATAGTGCAATTATCGGTTCCGATTCCCAATATGCGGGATACCGCTCCCTGAGATGATCCGCTGACCCAATCCTATCGGAATAAGATCCTTAACCGGATCATGAAACGGACATCGATGAAAGACCTGGATCGGCATATCACCTGTGAAAAAGTGATCACTCCCTCCGAGTGGCAGAATCAACGGGG
>JAGOEH010000164.1 GCA_017997825.1 Candidatus Delongbacteria bacterium
ATCGTAGAGGGGGGGACCGGTTTTATTCCAGGTCCGTTCGGTTGCGGGAAAACCGTTCTTCAGCACAGTTTGTCGAAGAATGCCGAAGCCGATCTGATTATTGTAGCGGCGTGTGGTGAGCGTGCCAATGAGGTGGTGGAGCTCTTTACCGAGTTTCCCGAACTGGATGATCCCCGCACCGGCCGAAAACTGATGGAACGGACCACCATTATCTGTAATACCTCCAATATGCCGGTGGCCGCCCGTGAAGCCTCCGTCTATACGGCTATGACCCTGGCCGAGTATTACCGTTCGATGGGGCTGAGAGTGTTGCTGCTGGCGGATTCCACCTCCCGATGGGCACAAGCGTTGCGGGAAATGTCCAACCGTATGGAAGAATTACCGGGTCCGGATGCTTTTCCGATGGATCTGCCGGCTATTGTATCCAATTTTTATTCTCGGGCTGGATTCGTTTTCCTGAATAACGGATCGACCGGGTCGATTACATTTATCGGCACTGTTTCACCAGCCGGCGGTAATCTGAAGGAACCGGTCACCGAATCCACCAAAAAAGCCGCCCGATGTTTCTATGCCCTCTCGCAGCAGCGCGCCGACAGCAAACGCTATCCGGCCGTCGATCCGATCGACAGCTATTCCAAGTATCTGGAATATGATGAGGTCAGAGATTATCTAAATAACCACATTTCCCCGACCTGGATCACTGACGTCTATCAGGCCAAAGACATACTGATGCGTGGTAAGGAAGCCTTCGAACAGATCAACATCCTGGGTGACGATGGCGTTCCGGTCGATTATCATGTCCGATACTGGAAATCCGAGATTATCGATTTTGTCATCCTCCAACAGGACGGCTTCGATAAGATCGATGCCTCCAGCCCCATCGATCGGCAGAAGTATATGCTGGAAAAGGTATTGCATATCTGCCGGACTCAGTTCAATTTTGATTCCTTCGAAGAGGTCGGCGCTTATTTCCGTCAGATCAACAATAAGTTTAAACAGATGAATTATTCGGAGTTCAAATCTGAAAAATTCCTTCAGTATGAGTATGAGCTGAATCAGTTAATGGCTGAAAGGAAGGTGAGCTGATGAAGACCGTGGCTTTTCAGAGAATATACACCAAGATCACCCAGATCACCAAAGCCACCTGTTCCCTGCAGGCGACCGGGGTCGGATATGATGAGATGGCCATGGTAAGCGGCCGTCTGGCTCAGGTGGTCAAAATTATGGGGGATAATGTCACCCTCCAGATCTTTTCGGGAACGGAAGGGGTTCCGACCAATGCCGAGGTGGTTTTTCTGGGCAAACCCCCAACCCTGAAAGTCAGCGATGAATTAGCCGGCCGTTTCTTTAATGCGTATGGTGATCCCATCGATGGAGGGCCGGATGTCGAGGGCGAGGAACGTGAAATCGGAGGTCCATCGGTCAATCCGGTTCGCCGCAAACAGCCTTCGGAGCTGATTGCGACCGGAATTGCCGGGATCGATTTGAACAATACCCTGGTGACCGGCCAGAAAATTCCATTTTTTGCCGATCCGGACCAGCCCTACAATCAGGTGATGGCCATGGTGGCCTTACGAGCCAAGGCCGATAAAATCATTTTGGGCGGGATGGGATTATCGAATGATGATTATCTTTATTATAAGAATGTTTTCGATAATGCCGGCGCCCTGGACCGCATCATCAGTTTTGTCAACACCACCGAAGATCCTCCGGTCGAACGACTGCTGGTGCCCAACATGGCCCTGACGGCCGCCGAGTATTTTGCGGTCGACAAAAATGAAAAAGTGCTGGTCCTGCTGACCGATATGACACTTTTCTGCGACGCCCTCAGCATCGTGTCCAACCGTATGGATCAGATTCCATCCAAGGACAGCATGCCGGGTTCGCTGTATAGTGATTTGGCCAAAATCTATGAAAAGGCCGTTCAGTTTCCCAGCGGCGGATCAATTACCATTATTGCGGTGACGACGTTATCGGGAGGGGATATCACCCATGCCATTCCGGATAACACCGGGTATATCACCGAAGGACAGCTTTTTTTGCGGCGTGACACGGAAATCGGAAAGGTGATTGTAGATCCGTTCCGAAGTCTGTCCCGGTTGAAACAATTGGTGAGCGGCAAGAAAACCCGTCCGGATCACCCGCAGGTTATGAACGCGGCGATCCGCCTTTATGCGGATGCAGCCAATGCCCGCACCAAAATGGAAAACGGGTTTGATCTGACTGAATACGACGAACGCGCCCTGAAATTCGCCCACGATTATTCCGAACAGTTACTGGCCATTGACATCAATATCGATACCGATAAGATGCTGGACACCGGTTGGGATCTGTTCAAAAAGTATTTCACTCCGACCGAAGTCGGTATCAAAAAGGAATTCGTCGATCAATTCTGGCCTAAAGATGAATAAGGGGATGCTGCATGGCAATCAAATTTCAATACAATAAAACCTCCCTGCATGAGCTGAATAAGCAATTGCGGGTTCGTCTTCGTGCCTTGCCGACGCTTCAGAATAAGGAATCCGCGTTGCGGATGGAAGTAAAAAAAGCCAAGGATAAAGCGGACGAATACCGAACCCTCCTGCAGGACAGAATCAGCGAATACCAAAAGATGGTACGCCTTTGGGTGGAGTATGATCCCGAGCTGGTTCGAATCGATGATGTCCGGCTGAGCAGCAAAAAGATTGCCGGTGTCCAAACACCCATTCTGGAGGAGGTCCTCTTTTCCATCAAGCCGATCAGCCTCTTCAATCAGCCGGATTGGACCATGGAAGGGATCCGGATCATTCAGGGTTTGGCCCGGGTGGCCATCGAACGTGAATTCTTTATGCGTAAGATGCACCTGCTGGATTATGCCCGGCGCAAAACCACCCAAAAGGTCAATCTGTATGAGAAAGTCCAGATTCCCGGCTATGATGATGCCATTCGTAAGATCAAACGATTCCTGGAGGATGAGGAAAATCTATCCAAATCAGCCCAGAAAATCGTGAAAAACCGATCGGTGGAAACGGGGGTTGCCTCATGATTACTCCCTTCAATAAATATTCATTTCTTATTTTTCATCAGGACTATACCGCCTTCCTCAAGGAACTTCAAAATCTGGGTGTAGTCCACATCATTCGCAAGAATCCTGAATCACCGGAAAACCTGAAACGGCAATTGGAAAAAATCAACCAGATCAAACAGGCTATTCAGTTTCTCCAATCCCGTAAGATACCCCAGGATAAAACCATTCCTTCACCGGATCCCGAATCGGTACTGAGCACCATTCAGCATGCCCAGATTGAAAAAGAACGACTAGTCCAGCAATTGAACACACTTCGCAAAGAGATTGCCAATCTGGAACCATGGGGTGCATTTTCACTCGATATGATCGCCAAACTCAAGCAAGTCGGAATCAAAGTGCGTTTTTTCAGCACCAGTGAGAAGAAATTTGACCCGGAGTGGTTGAACCGTTATACCCTGGAGGTCATCTCTCAATCCGCCGGCACTGTTTATTTTGTAGTTTTTACAGCCGACAATGAAGAGATTGCATTGGATGCCGAAGAGAATAAACAACCGGAGCATGCGATAAGCGATTCGATGAAGTTGAAAATCGAGGTCGAAAATAAGCTGGAGGAACTGGAAAAGGAATTTGACCGATTAGCGTCTGTAGCTATCCCGGAACTTGAAAACTTATGCAACCGATTAGAGGAACATCTGGATTATGAACTGGCTAAAAGTAGTTCGGAGGCCCAGGCGGATGATAAACTGATGGTTCTGGAAGGCTGGGTGCCGACCAGTCAGGATGCTCCGTTGCAGGAATTCCTGGATCGCGAAAAGATCGTGTTTCTGATCCAACGACCCGTCCCGGGAGAACAAGTGCCGATTCTGTTGAAGAATAGCCGGTATTCCCACTTATTCGAACCGATCGGTAAACTGTTTTCTCTTCCGGCTTATGTCGAAATTGACCTGACTGCCTTTTTTGCACCTTTTTTTACCCTGTTTTTCGGTTTCTGTCTGGGAGATGCCGGATACGGGTTGTTGATTCTGATTGCTTGTACCCTGGCTAAATCCAAGGTCAATCCGGAGTATAAATCCTATCTGTCATTGGGTCAGGTTTTGGGAGCCGCAACCTTGTTCGTCGGCATCCTAACCGGTACAATGTTCGGGGTTAGCCTGATTGAACAATCGTTTATCAGTCCTAGCTACCGGGCGATAATTCTGACTCAGGATAAGATTTTTATGCTTTCCCTGATTCTGGGGGTTATCCAGATTCTGTTCGGAATGGGAATTCAGGTTGCCAACCGCATTATCCAATATGGATTCCGCTATGCGATATCCACCATGGGATGGATTGTCATTATCCTGAGTATTCCCTTATTCATCTTTTTTCCGGATTATGGTATCATCAATAAATCGGTATTAGGGCTTGGAGGTTTAATGGCCGCAACGGTTATCTTGTGGGATCCGGCGCCGATCATGCCGAATAAAATAGCCAATGGAGTGTATGTTATCTACAGTGCTGCCACCGGTTTCTTCGGCGATGTTTTGTCCTACATCCGACTTTTTGCTCTCGGGGTTTCCGGCGGAATTCTGGGACTGGTCGTCAACAGTATGGCGGTCCAGTTCGGTCAGTTGGTTCCATTCATCGGCCCGGTGATCTTTATCCTGATTCTGGTGATCGGCCATGTTGGGAATTTATTGTTGTGTTCATTAGGAGCGTTTGTCCATCCGATGCGACTAACGTTTGTAGAGTTTTACAAAAATGCCGGATTTGCCGGTGGTGGAAAACCTTATCAACCATTCGCCTATAAAAAGTAAACTTAACGAAAGGGGATTTAACTATGTCTGCTGCTGTTATTCTTGCCTACATTGGACTTGGACTGATGGTCGCGTTAGCCGGCTGTGGAAGTGCGATCGGATGCGTCATCGGGGGTAATGCGACGGTTGGAGCTCTCAAAAAAAAGGATGAAGCCTTCGGTAATTTCATGATTCTGAGCGCATTGCCCGGAACCCAGGGACTGTATGGATTTGGTGGGTTTTTTATTCTCTATACATCGGTTGTCCCGACTATGTCGATCGCGCAGGGTATTGCAGTTTTTGCCGCTGGTTTTGCTTTGGGTCTGGTCGGTCTGGTCTCGGCCATCAAGCAGGGACAGGTCTGCGCCCAGGGTATCGCCGGGATTGCCCAGGGATATGATGTTTTCGGAAAAACCCTGATTCTGGCCGTGTTTCCTGAACTATACGCCATCGTTGCCTTTGCGGCGACCTTTTTAGTTAGTGGCCAGCTTTCCAACCTGCAGTAATTATGCTGTACCTGATTTGATATCTGGAAATAAAAAAAGCGGCTTTCCTTTCGGGAAGCCGCTTTTTTCAAGCGAGCGACGGGGGTCGAACCCGCGACTTTCAGCTTGGGAAGCTGACATTCTACCACTGAATTACGCTCGCACAATGGTTTCAATATACGCCAAACTTCGATGAATGTCAAGCCGCTTTTTCATAAAATATAACCGAAGATTGGATTTTGTTCCCATGATAACCTTATTCTTATCCGCCCATCCCAATGAATTTGAATTCGCTCTGATCCGTATCCCCGAGAATCAGATCATGGCCTGTGGTTCGGTTACCTCAATCGGAGAAGATTTCTCGGTCCTTGAGTATGTTTATGGAAATCACCATCCGATTAAAATGAAAAAGATCTTTTACGACTATCACAATGCCTTAAAAGAGGTATTCAAATGGCTTCAGGATGAACAATACGGGGTTCTGACATCCGCCAGCCAGATCAATTATATCATTCATCGGGTGGTTTATTGCTGTAATGCCCCCCATAATCCAGCCCGTATCACACCGGCTATCCTGAAAATGATCGAGGAAGGGATCTCGCTGGCCCCCCTTCATAACAACAGCAATCTTTTGTTGATCAAATCCGCGATGGCGATGGTGGATCATCCTCATTTCGCTTTCTTCGATAACTGTTTCTTCAATGATATGCCGGCCTATAACTCACTCTACGCCCTGCCGACTTTGCTTAACCAGAAACTGAATATCCGCAAACTGGGATTTCATGGAATCCAGCATCACGACAATCTGAAAAAAACCGCCGAATTGCTCAATAAACCCGAATCCAAAGTCAATATGATCAGTTGCTATCTGGGTAGGGGTATAACACTGGCGGCGATTCGTGAGGGTAAAGCCTGTGACAGTGATTCCGGATACAGCACCCTATCCGGGATTCCAACGCTCCATAAATCAGGCAGTTTCGATCCGGCGATCGTACTGTTTTTACTGGAGAATAATCACTATCCCCTGACGGATTTAAAGACCATGCTCTATAGTCAATCCGGCCTCCAGTCCATGATCCATCAGCCGATAACCTATCGAGATCTCTTTGAAAACGCTCATCCCGCTGACCCGGAGAAGGAAGAGCTGGCAAACTATTTTGTGATGAGGGTTTCCAAAGAAATCTCAAGGATGCTGCCCAATTTTTCCCGGCTGGATGCTCTGGCCTTTTCCGGTGAAATTGTGCTGGCTTTTCCTGAATTGAGATCACGTTTGATCCGGCAATTATCGTTCCTTAAAATCAAACTGGATCCGGAATCCAACCGGATCAATCAACCCGGGAGCCGGATTTCAACCAAGGATTCATCCGTCAATATCCTGATTTTTGAAAACCACCTTTTTCTGGCCATGGCCCGCATCATTTCCGAGAATAAGACCTGTCTGGCCTCGTTGATGTGAGGACGGACCACGTTGTTTCGGGAATGGTTTTGACGGGGCATTAAAAAAAGCGGCGAATCAACCGACTCCAAAACATCCGCATATCATCCAAATAGGTATAGAAAACCGGGACAGCCAATAAGGTCAAAAGGGTGGAACTCAATAATCCTCCAATCATAGTGATTCCCATCGGTGAATAGGGAATCCCGACCAGCGAGGTATTTCCGACCGCCATTGGAATTAATCCGCAAATCGTTGTCATCGCCGTCATTATGATGGGACGGA
>JAGOEH010000165.1 GCA_017997825.1 Candidatus Delongbacteria bacterium
CCAAAGCATTCGGATCGGGCTGCTGAAAGATTTTTTAAACCCGCTGTATACCCTGTTCAAAAAAGGCCAGCGGGAAGGCACCTTCATTAAAACGATCGATCCCGAAGTCGCCATTCAGCTCCTGTTCGGAATGGTGGAAAACTCGATCCGCAGCATTCTGATCGGGGTGATCCAGTATGATTTTGAATACAAAAACCTGATGATTGTCAAGGATAACATCATTAAGATATTTTTTGAAGGAACATTGATGCCCAAGGCCAGGTTAAAAAAGTAATTTTTTATATTTAGTCTTGACTTCATTCGGGGTAAAATTGTATATTGGGTCAGACCTGGATGAATAACACGAATTTTAATACTTATAGAAAGGCAAGGTATCGATGCAGGACGAAATGGTTTACCGGGAATCTCCGTGGATTCGGGTCGGTGCTCCCGTGTTGGTGTTTATCTTGGCGCTGCTGGGATTCGTACAGACGGTCCAGCCGACGACTTCTTTCTGGGATTGCGGTGAATTCATAGCCACATCCTATATTTTAGGGGTTCCTCATCCACCGGGTGCACCTACCTTCAATCTGATCGGACGAATTTTTACGATGATTCCGATCGGGGAGGAGATCGCCTGGCGGGTCAATATGCTGTCGGTTTTATCCTCCGCCTTTGCCATTCTTTTCTTCTATCTGATCATTCGGGAAATTTTAAAATACCTCTTTCCTCAGACCGGTATCAAGGATAGTCTGATTGCGGCCGGCGCCGCTTTTACCTCGTCTCTGATGTGCGCCTTCAGCGATACCTTCTGGTTCAATGCGGTCGAAGGCGAGGTTTACGGGATCGCCATGTTTTTCCTGTTCCTGGCTTTTTACCTGAGTCTGATCTGGTATCGTCACCGCCAGGAATCGGGCTGTGACCGATACCTGATTATGATGTTTTTTGTGATGTTTCTGGGGATCGGCGCCCATATGTTCAGCCTGCTCTTCTTTCCGGCCGTCTTCATCCTGATGATCCTGGTCGATAAACCAAGCATCTGGGACCGAAAAACCTGGATGGGATTACTGGGGTTCATCGTCCTGATCTGGATCATGAACAAGGCCAATGCCACTTACGAAACCGGTGAGGTCATGATATCGGTGATCGGGCTGGCCGCTTCGCTGGGACTGGCATTCTGGCTGCGCACCAGCGAAACCTTCAAAAACTGGCACTACTGGCTGGCCTTTTTTCAACTGACTCTGGTTATCTATGCGTTGGATATCTTTATCTGGTTGAACGCATTCGCATTGGTGATCTATCTGGTGCTCAGTTTTTCCTCCAAACACAAGGAGAAATTCCGGTTTCTGCTGGTAGCCGTATTGGTATCCCTGATCGGGTATTCCACCTATATCTATGTTCCAATCCGGTCCAACCTGAATCCCACCATCGATGAGAACGATCCGGAGAACTGGGAACAGTTCAAGGTTTTCATGGAGCGTAAACAGTACGGCGAGCCGGATATCTGGAGTCGAATCACCAAACGATACGGCTCGTGGAATTATCAGTTTAATTATATGATCAATTATCTGCGGACCCAGTTCAATAACGACCAGTCGGCCCGCATTCTGTTTCCAATCTGGCTGCTGGTATTCATGTACGGGTTGTATGTGCTGTGGCGCCATACCAAGAATAAGCATATTTCGCTGCTGCTGAGTCTGATCCTGGTGATCGCCCTGATCGGACTGGTCATCTATATGAATTTTTCGGACGGACTGCACGGCAAGCAGGCCGAGGTGCGTGATCGGGATTACTTCCATGTTCCCAGCTTTATGATGTTCGCCATGATGTTGGGTGTCGGTCTGGCCGGCATTCTGCGTTATATCAAGGATAAACTGAAACTGCAGACGGTGGCGGTCGGTTTGTGTCTCCCGATGTGTATCCTGCCCTATATGACCTTTCATCAGCTTAAACCCTATCATGACCGTTCCCATGATTACATGCCGAACGATTATGCCCACAATATCCTGGTTTGTTGTCCTCAAAACGCTATTTTGTTCACCCAGGGTGACAATGACACCTTTCCTCTGTGGTTCATCCAGGAGGTCAAAAAATTCCGTAAGGATGTCCGGGTGGTCAACCTGAGCCTGCTGAATGCCGGCTGGTACATCAAGCAATTGAAGTATATCGAGCCGAAGCTCGAATTTTCTCTTTCCGATAAAACCATTGACGAACAGTTGGTCGGAGCCTATCCGCTGGATAAGGATTATCCGTATCGCCATGGCCGGATCCAGACGGTGCTCCCCCGGGGGAGCTATATCCGGGTTCAGGATATCGGGATTATGGAACTGATCAAGTCCAATTACGGCAAGCGACCGATCTGTTTTTCGATTACGGTGGGACCGGACGGGCGGATCGGCCTGGAGAAGTATTTTCTGCAGCGGGGGATGGTGTATGAACTGATCGATACCCTGCAGAATGGTCCGGTGATGGACAAAGAAGCTACCGAGGATCTGATCGTCAACCAGTTCAAGTACACCAACCTGAACCGGAAGGTTTACCTGGGCAAGGAAGGTGGACGGTATGTTTACAGTTATGCCGAAGGATTCGACCGGCTGGCCCGGACCTACCTCAAAGAGGGTAATGAGTCTAAAGCCGTCGAATTGTGGAAGAAGAGCATCGAATTGCTGCCGTATGTAGGCCTGAGCTATTATTATCTGGGCAATTATTATTTTGAGCGCAAGGATTATGATCAGGCCGTCACCTATTATCAGTTGGGCAAGCAGCATGATGAATCGGTCGGATGGTTTGTCAATTATTATACGGCGGTGGCGTATCGGTTGTCCAATCGCTATGACAGTGCCTTCAAGTATATTGACATGTCTATCAATACCAAGGATGCCGAACAGGCGGACGATAGTTTTCTGAGGGAAGCGATCAGTATCTGTATCGCGACCGGGAACAAATCGAAAGCGGCCGATTACATCAATAACTGGTTGAAGCGGAATCCGAACAGCGAGTTTGCCCGACAACTGAAGGGGCAACTGGATATTTTGTTTACCACCCCGACAGCACCGGCGCCAACGAGCGACGCGGCTCCGGATTCAGGATCAGCAGCGCCTGAATCCCAATCCGGTCCGTCGGCGGCTGATACGGTTGAATGAGTTAGGATCACTAATCTTCAAGGAGGAAGCCATGAGCGTTGGAAAACGGGCTCATAATTTCAATGCGGGGCCGGCGGTTTTGCCCTGGGAGGTTCTGGAAGAAGCATCCCAGGGGATTCAGGATTTTGCCGGTCTCGGTATGTCGATTCTGGAAATTTCCCATCGCGCCAAGGAATTTGAGGGTGTTCTCAATACCGCGGTAGCGGATCTGAAGGAGATTCTGGGCATTCCGGCCGGATATAGCGTCCTTTTTTTACAGGGCGGGGCCAGTCATCAGTTTGCCATGATTCCTTACAATTTCCTCCTGCCTGATACGTCCGGCAATTATGTCGTCACCGGAAGCTGGGCCAAAAAAGCCCTCAAAGAGGCCAAGGTGATCGGTAAAACCAATGTATCGGCGACCTCCGAAAATGATGCCTTCAACCATATCCCCTCCTCGATCGATATCTCCGAGGATGCGGCTTATCTTCATATCACCACCAATAATACCATCTTCGGAACCCAGTACAAGGTCTTTCCCGATACCAATGAGGTGCCTCTGGTGGCGGATATGTCCTCCGATTTTCTGAGCCGATCCTTCGATGTCAACAAGTTCTCATTGATCTATGCCGGTGCTCAGAAAAACGCGGGTCCGGCCGGTGTCACCATTCTGATTCTGAAGGATGAGATGCTGAAAAAACAGAACCAGAATCTGAATACAATCTGGAATTATACGACCCATGTTAATGGGAATTCTCTTTTCAATACCCCGTCGGTGTATGGCATTTATGTGACCGGCCTGGTTTTCAAGTGGATCAAGAAGATCGGCGGCCTGGCTGAGGTCGAAAAACGCAATGAAGCCAAGGCTAAATTGGTTTATGATGTCATCGACCAGTATCCCGATTTCTTCAAAGGCCATGCCAAGAAAAACAGCCGTTCCCTAATGAATATCACCTTCCGGTTACCCAGTGAAGAGCTGGAAAAAATGTTCCTTGAAAAAGCCAAAGAATTGAAGCTGGTAGGATTGAAGGGACATCGGGAAGTCGGCGGATTGCGTGCGTCCACCTATAACGCACTACCGATGGAAAGCGTCCAGGTTCTGACCGACCTGATGAAGGATTTCGTCAAGAAGCAAGGCTGATTGACGGAACAGAGTTTTCTGCCGTTCGCGGGAGACCGGAGTCAGGCTCAGGCCTCCCGGATGGCATGGGTAGGGCATATATCGATACAGATCAGACAATGACAGCATTGCTTGGAATCATAAACCAGCTCTTCAAATATAAGTAACAGTGCCGAGCGGGGACATACCCCGACACAGGTCCCGCAGGCTCTGCATTCTCCGGCATCCACCTCGATCATCATCTCTCCTTTCCATCATCCACTATCGTTTTGTACGATGGTGATCCATGGTTTTCATCCGGTATTCTACCGGTCTGATGGATCGCGACAGCAGTCAAACACAAGTTGAAAATACGCAGGAGTCATCCAAAAGGCAAGGTAAAAAATCAGGGTTCAGTTTGAAGGATTATGATTTTGCGGTGGGAGGTAATTTTAGGGCAAGCATAAAATAAGTGTTGAATTTCTATGGAAAATTGATTATCATGAAAATGGGTTCAGACCTTGATGAACATCATGGTGGAGCATGGCCGGATTTCGTTCGGCCGATGTATGGCTGTAGGTTGGGTATAACGATAGATTATAAAGGATCAACATGGGTGAAATACGGTTGGAGAATCTGACCAAATCCTTTGATGGATTTATGGCCGTGAATGTGGAGTCATTGACGATCCGGGAGGGGGAGCTGTTTTCGTTTCTGGGGCCGAGCGGATGCGGTAAAACGACGATTTTAAGGATGATTGCCGGGTTCGAGACCCCGACTACCGGATTGATCTATGTGGGGAATAAGAATATCAGTCCATTACCGCCTCATCGCCGTCAGGTCAATACAATTTTCCAGAATTATTCGCTTTTTCCTCATATGAGTGTTTTCGACAATGTGGCCTTTGGACTTAAGATCAAGAAGTATCCGATGTCCCAGATTCAGAAAGAGGTGATGACCATGCTGGATATGGTGCAGATGAGCGATCATGTTCGCAAGTATCCACACCAGATCAGCGGGGGACAGAAACAGCGGGTGGCGATTGCCCGGGCGCTGATCAACAAGCCTCAGGTTCTTTTACTGGATGAACCGCTGGCGGCGCTCGATCTGAAGCTGCGCCAACGGATGCTGATCGAACTGATGAATATCCATGATGAGGTCGGGATCACCTTCATTTATGTCACCCACGACCAGAGTGAAGCCATCAGTATTTCCGACCGGATTGCGATCATGAATCAGAGCCGGATTATTCAGGTCGGTTCCCCGGATGATATTTACGAACGGCCCAATTCGATTTTTTCGGCCTATTTCATCGGCGATACCAATCTGATCACCGGAGAGGTCATCGCCATCGAGGAGGAGTATATCACCCTTCGCTGTCATGTCGACGATTTTTCGTTCGAGATTGACAGCACCTCGCATATCCCGGTCCAACTCGGTCAGCAGGTTACCCTGTCGCTGCGGCCGGAAAAGATTGCCATTTCGCGCAGCAAACCCCGGTTTCAATCCGATTTCAATATCGTCCAGGGGGTGATCGAGGATATTCTCTATCTGGGCACCCATACCCAGTATATTGTCAAGGTGGGATCGATGGAGTTCCGGGTTTTCACCCAGCATAAGCGGGTCTATTTCGATGAAAAGGCCCTAGACTGGGAGGAAAAGGTTTTTCTATTCTGGCACGATACCGATTCCTATATCATCAACGAGATTCCCCAGGAAAGCATCAATCTGAATGAGCCCATCAAATTTAGAAAAAAAGCATCAGGCTAAATCCAACCTGAGCAGCTGGATTCTGACCCTGCCCGGTCTGATCTGGTTGCTGGTATTCTTTTTTGTGCCTTACAGCGTGATCCTGCTGTATAGTTTTATGACTCCCAATGTCTATGATATCAATTATGTCTTCAGCTTCGACGCCTATCAGAATATTTTTCATACCAATTATATCGGATCGTTTTTAATTTCACTTCGTCTGGCGCTGGTCACGACGCTGATTTCGCTGCTGATGGGGTATCCGGTAGCTTATTACATCGCGCGCAGTTCGGTCCGGATCAAAAATTTTCTGCTGATTCTGATCATTGTTCCGTTCTGGACTAATTTCATTATCCGGATTTTTTCGTGGCGGATTTTTTTAGCCCCGGATGGGGTGTTGAATTCGGTCCTGCTCAACCTGCATCTGGTGGATGGGCCTCTGCGAATATTAAGAACCGATTTTGCGGTGATTCTGGTTATGGTTTATGTTTATCTTCCCTATATGATTCTACCGCTTTACAGCGTGCTCGAGAAGATCGATTTTACACTGCTGGACGCCGCCAAGGATTTGGGTGCCGATTCATGGAAAGCCTTTTATAAAATAACCCTGCCGCTCTCCAAACAGGGGATTATCGCCGGCGCGATTCTGGTTTTCATTCCCTCACTGGGAGCCTATATCATTCCACAGATTGTGGGCAATCAGAATTCATTGTATATCGGCCAAATCATTACCTACAAGATCAAGAACATTCCCCGCAACTGGCCGCTGGCTTCCGGGCTCTCCCTGATCCTGCTGGCGATCATCGTGGTGCTGCTGATCGGTTTTTATCAGACTTACCGTCGTCTGAAACGCAAGGAAAACGGGATCTATGACTTCAAATAAAGGATTCTGGACCCGGTTTCTCTCGCTTTCTACCTTTACCTTGATTCTGGTATTCCTGTATATTCCAATCCTGATTCTGATCATATTCAGTTTTAACGATTCCCGGATTATTTCGGGCTGGAAGGGATTTACCC
>JAGOEH010000166.1 GCA_017997825.1 Candidatus Delongbacteria bacterium
TAGTACAGCTGAATATCATCCGGTTTGATGGATTGGAGCTGTTGTCCGATTTTATCCTGGAGCAGCCGCTGGACCAGGATGGCTTTCTGGGCTTCCTCCATGGCTTTGAGGGTTTGGGGATCCTGATCGAGTTGAGCTCGTTTGGCCGATTGGTACATAATCTCGGTTACAATATACTCCTGCAAAAGCTCGGCTCGGGTGGCGGTGGATCCGAGAGTCTTCTGAATACTTTCCGGCAGCCGTTTTAAAAACAGATCGAATTCACTGCGTGTAATCTTTCGCTCGCCAAATTCTGCAATGACATCATCCGGGTTGGCCGGGGTTTGGGACTGATCCATTCGGGTAAAACGGGACAGTTCCTGCCGCGCTTCCAGCGATTTGTTCAATCGCTCCAGACAGGCCACAATCCGTTTTTTGACCTCGGCGATCTGTGAGAAATCCGGGTGTATGACATCGATCTTATATAAATACCCAAGCGCTTCCGGATAATTGTTCAGTTTATCCTGATAGATGGTGGCCATCAGGTAATAGAGATTGGCTTTCTGCTTTTTATTGATCTTGAAATTGTTCAGCAGAGTCGAATAGGCATCGATGGCCTGCTGATAGAGTTCTTTGTTCAATAGGGTGTTGGCGAACTCTTTCTCTTTTTCCAGTTCCTTTTCTTTCAGTTTGGCTTGCGGGGAATAAAAGAAAAACTGGTAGATGAAGATCAACAGGAGAAGGATCAGGGATGCAATGGGAATATATATGGTAAATACGGGAGAGGCCGGGGGTGTTCCGCTGATCGGTTTAATCCTCCCGGCAGGAGTGGTCGAGCGGTTTGAATCGTTGGGGGTGAGGGGTTGATTCATGATAATTCCTCCTTTTAACGGAATTTTTTGGCTCGTTTCCGGAAGAAGTTGATCAGAATGGGGATATAGGGGCGATCAGATCGGATATCAATAAAATCGATATCGTTTTTTTTAAAAAAACGGGTCAGATCATCCAGTTCATTCTGACTCTGTTGGCTGAACATCTGTCGAACAATCGGGATCGAGGTATCCAAAATAATTTCTTCACCGGTTTCCGCATCTTCCAGCTCGATGATCCCGACATCGGGAAGTTCGAGTTCCCGGGGATCCCGGATGGTTAGGGCCACCAGATCGTGCTTATTGGCCGCAATTTTTAGCGGGCGCTCGAAGTTGCTGGAGATAAAATCGGAGACCAGAAAGACAACCGCCTTTCGTTTGAGTATTTTATTCATGAACTCGAGGGCGGTCCTCAGATCGGTCATTCGATCCTTGGGCTGGAAATAGAGTAGTTCACGGATCAATCGGAGCACATGCTGTTTGCCTTTTTTGGGAGGCACATATTTCTCGACCTGATCGGTAAAAATGATCAATCCGACCTTGTCGTTGTTTTTGATGGCGGAAAAGGCCAGTAGGGAGCAGAGTTCGACTGCGATTTCACCTTTAAGCTGCTGGAATGAGCCGAATTCACCGGATGATGAAGCATCGACCAGCAGCATCAGTGTTAATTCACGTTCCTCTTCATGAATTTTGACGTAGGGTGATCCCATCCGGGCCGTCACATTCCAATCAATGGTACGGATATCATCGCCGTAGTTGTAGCTTCTGACTTCAGCGAATTCCATGCCGCGGCCCTTGAATACGCTGTGGTATTCTCCGGAAAACACGTCATTGACCAGAGCCCGGGTTCGGATCTCGATTTGCTGGACTTTCTTAAGTATCTCTTTCGGAATCATGGGTAATCCTTGATGAAGTGAGGATGTGACAGGGACAGTTCAATTCCGGCCGGCTCATGGAACTTCAACATTGTTCAGGATCTTGATGACGATCTCTTCCGCAACGATCCCCTCGGCTTCCGCTTCATAGGAGATCAGGATGCGGTGCCGCAGTACATCGGGACCGACGGCGCGGACATCTTCCGGGATAACGTACCCGCGGCGGTGCAGAAAAGCATGAGCGCGGGCTGCTTTAGCCAGATTGATGCTGGCCCGCGGCGAGGCACCGAACGCGATAAAATCAGCTATATCATTCAGTTTGTAATTTTGAGGCTCACGGGTGGCAAATACGATATCCACGATATACCGTTCAATTTTTTCATCCATGTAGACTTCTTCAACCAGTTTCTGAGCCTGGACCAACTTCTCCGGACTGATGATCTTCTCCAATCCGAAGTTGTGAGAAGTCGCCATCCGCTTCAAAATCTGAAGTTCCTCGTCACGGGTAGGATAATCGATCTTGAGCTTTAACATAAACCGATCGATCTGAGCTTCCGGCAAAGGATAGGTCCCCTCCTGCTCGATGGGATTCTGAGTCGCCATCACCAGAAACAGGCTCGGCAGCGGGAAAGTTTCCTTGCCGATGGTGACCTGCCCTTCCTGCATCGATTCGAGCAACGCGCTCTGAACTTTGGCCGGGGCTCGGTTGATTTCATCCGCTAAAATCAGATTGCTGAAAATCGGACCCTTTTGGGTGACAAATTCGCCGGTTTTCTGATTGTAAATCAGGGTACCGATCAGATCGGCCGGCAGCAAGTCCGGGGTGAACTGCAGACGATGAAAATCAGCCTGGATGATCTTGGAAAAGGTGCTGATGGTCAGGGTTTTAGCCAGACCCGGTACCCCTTCCAGCAGAATATGGCCTTTGGTCAATAAAGCGATCAGAATTCGCTCTACCATATACGATTGCCCGACGATCACTTTCCCGACCTCCTGGACAATCTGCTCGACAAACGCACTTTCCTGGTTTATTCTTTCATTGAGTTTTTTAATTTCCTCACCGGTCATCGTTTCTCCTCCATCGTATTGAGGTTGTTTTTGATTTTCAGGATCTCCCGGGCTTTGATAACCAATTCATCCAGTTCGTTTCGGGTGATGCTGCCGGCTGAAAACTTGATCAGATCACACCGATCGAAGAAATCCTGGATATCAAATACCCGGCTGTCCGTTAAGCCTTGATTCAGTAATTTTTTGACCACCTCCCGACCGGTCAGGCCGATACCCGATTGGGTATACTCACGCAAAAAGTGAAGCACCACATGATGGATCCGGTCGATTTTGGTATGGTTGTCGATCTTTTCCTGTACAATCTGCTGGAGTTCTATTTCGGCCGCTTGTGCCGAATCAAGGGGAATATCCTCGATCGGAGCCGCAGGATGGTGCGCCGCGATTTTTTTCCGGTAGATAATCAGGATCACAAATCCGATCGCGCCCAGTAGACAGGCCAGTAAAAAAGCAAAGGAAAATGAGGTCTCCTCGTGGATTAAAGCATCGGTAACCGAGATCGATAACCGTTTGCTCCATAATTCATAGGTCGAACTGTCCGCTATTGAGCGATATTCAACCCGAATCGGCTCAATGTAAGCCATTCCGATCGTTTTGGGCTTCAAAAAATAGGTGTACTGCTTGATCGATTCCTCTTGGGTGGTTTGGTTGCTCGAGCCGGAACCTACAATATCCAGGTTGGAAACCTCGGGTATCGGAGGTTCCATTATGGCAATACCGGTGTGACGGCCGCGGGCGATGACACGAAAATCCAAACGAACAGAATCGTTCAGGGGAATGGAGCTTTGTGAAATGATGACCTGCATCTCGACCTGAATGGATGCGGAACCGGATCCCGGGTCGGTATCGGTAGCTTGAGCCCATCCGGAAACCGGAACCATCAATCCCATCAGAATCATCAGTCGTAGAAGAGTGGTTTTCAATCTTTAACTCCTTGAAAGAAAATAAACTAATCTGAAAAACGATTCAGAATTCAAAATTGTTTTTTAAACTGGACGAAATGAAAAATGTTCCCGTGAATGAGAATGAAGAGGGTGGAATGCAGGATTGCCGATAGCGAAACTATTCTTCCGGAATCTGCAGGGATAAACCGATTCCGGACATCATCACTTCGACACCCAATTGCTGGTAGTCACCGGAGAGCAGAGCCCGATCGATATTGGCATAAAATGAGCATCCGCCGGTTTCTTCGACCACAATGGCGGATACCGTCTGATCAATCTGGCTGATAAAGGTGACCTCGCCCAGACTTTCGGCGATTTCGAGCTGAATGCAATGGTGAAGCTGAAGGTGGGAATTGGGGGTGTAAACCAGAATCAGCGCACCATGATAGGTGTCCGGCATCGGATAATAGATCTCCAGGGATAAACGCCGTTCAAAATCACTCTCGTTCAACAGCGTCATGCGGATATGGTCACGTTCCTGCTTGACTTTGGCATTCAGCACCTGAGAGATTCTGAGAATGGTAGCGGGATCGAATTGGATCATTCTTGAGTTCCTTTAGGTTTCAAATCAATTTATATGTCGTTTTGTCCGGTCGATCCTCCAGCACAACCGAGAGCTCCTTCAACCGGTCCCGAATCATATCGCTCATTTCCCAGTTTTTGGTTTTTCGGGCCAGTTGGCGGACCTGAATCAAAAGCTGGATCAGGGAATCGGTGAGGTCGGATTGGGGAAGAGCAGCAACCGGACGAAGCACCCCCAGGATCAGGTCGATTCGGTTGACGGCATTAAGGATGACGGCAGCATCGAGTTGAGAAAGTTCTCCGGCTACAATCGACGGATTGAGTTCCTTGATGTACTCAAAAAATTTACCCAAGGCTCCGGAGATGTTAAGATCATTGTCCATTTCGGCTTCAAACTGATTGAGCATGTGCTGGGTTCGTTGCTGGACCCGATCGAGCGGGGAGCCGGGGCGTGAGATCTGATTCAGATTGTGGACAAAATCTCGGATTCTTTGGATGGTATTGAGCGAAGCCGTGATGCCGTCCAGGGTGAAATTTAGCGGCTGACGGTAATGGGTGGATTGGAGGGTATAGCGGATGGCCAGCGGGTCATAGCCCATCGCGGTCAAATCACGCAGGGTGTAGAAATTTCCGAGCGATTTGCTCATCTTCTTCCCGTCGACCATCAAATGCGCACAGTGGAGCCAGGTATGGACAAAGGGTTGTCCCGTCGCCGCTTCGGATTGGGCGATCTCGTTTTCATGATGCGGAAAGAGATTGTCGATTCCTCCGGTATGAATATCAAAGGTTTCACCCAAATATTTCATGCTCATGGCCGAACACTCAATATGCCACCCCGGTCGACCCTTACCCAGTTCCGTTTCCCAGAAAACATCGCCATCCTCTTCGGTCCAGGCCTTCCATAAGGCAAAATCCCGCGCCTCTTCCTTATCATACTCATCCGAATCGATCCGGGCTCCATCCTTCAGTTCTCTGGCTTCCAAATGGGACAGGCGTCCATAATTGGTAAAGGCTTTAATCCTGAAATAGATCGATCCGCGGGAGGTATAGGTGACCTGATTGGCTTCCAATCGCCGAATCAGTTTGATAATATCCGGAATGTGATCGGTCGCGGCCGGATAAAATTCGGCCCGCTCGATATTCAGCGTATCAAGATCCTGAAAAAAAGCCTCTTTAAAGGGCTGGGTGAATGCCGCCAGCGTCTTTCCCTTTTCCCGGCACCCCCGAATCGTCTTGTCGTCGATATCGGTCAGGTTCATGACCTGGGTGACCTCATACCCTTTATACTTCAGATAACGCCGAAGCAAATCCTCAAATATGTAAGCCCGGAAATTACCGATATGGGCAAAATTATACACGGTAGGGCCGCAGGTATAAAAACCGACCTGGCCGGGCCGGATCGGTTTGAATTCATCCATCGAACGGGACAGGCTGTTATAAAAACTCAATGCCATATAATCTCCTTCATTCCTTATCAATAGAATACTGCATCATGGTAAATTTGTTTCCGCTGTATACCAAATAATAGTAATCATCCAGCCAGGATCCCAGATTGATGAAAAGGGATTCTCCCATCGGCTCCATCCATGCCAGATGGGTGTGTCCGATGATAATGACATCATAGTGCATCTGTTTGAATAATTGCACGGCCCATTCCCGATAGTCATCCTTTAGCTGCTGCTTGATGCCTGGATTCAAGCGGCGGCTGCCTTTGGATGTCAGCAGGCCCAGCCGCATGCCCAGATCAGGGTGTAATAATGCGAACAGCTTTTGGTTAAACGGATTTCTCAGGACCTTTTTCAGACATCGGTACCGCCGATCTTTCCGGGCGAATCCGTCTCCATGGTGGATGAATACGCTTTTCTTATCCAATTGGGTCACCAGCTCGTCACGATAGAGGGTCATTCCAATCTGGTCCTCAAAAAATGAACCCAGTTTGAAGTCGTGATTGCCGGCGAAATAATGGATTGTTTTTCCGGCTTGAACAAGCGATTTCAGGGCATGTAAAATTTCAAAATAGTCTTTGGGTATATAATAGCGGTACTCATACCAAAAATCAAACATGTCTCCAATGATATACAAATTCCGGATTTGGGGACGGTTGACCACCGATTCCAGAAAATGGATGAATTCATGATGGCGTTGGGTTTGATCGGGGTAAGAGCGTGGCATAAAATGCATGTCCGCCACAAAAATCGAATCACCGACCATAGCTTTCCTGGACAATCTGATCGATGCTGGCCTGATTTTTTATGGATTTGTCCATCGAGGCATTTTGATCATAAGTCCCTTTTTTATCATCAACGTCAATCGAAAAATGCTCAATGATATCGCCCAGCGATTTGCTGATATCAATCAGAATCCCGCGGGCGGCATTCAACTGCTGGGTGGTAATGTCCTGAAACTGCAAATCGGAAAAAATGTCGCTCATCAGGTTCTGATTGGCGGTATTGGTTTCCAATATCTGGTCATAGGACAAAGGATCAGGCTTTTGGTCGGGATTATCCTTGATGGTCTGAACCATCGTTTGGATCCGGGATGAATTATCCAGAATGGTATCGATTCGATCCCTGATGGACCTGGTGGTGTTTTCGGTTTCCTGCGCTACGTTCTCTATTTTATTTTTAGCGGTCGGCATGCTTTCAAGACTTCGTT
>JAGOEH010000167.1 GCA_017997825.1 Candidatus Delongbacteria bacterium
AAACCGGTTTATGTCCTGAATAAAATCGATCAAAAACGGACCAGTGAACCAACGGATTTTGATCCCCTGATCGAGGTATCCGCCGCTACCGGCCGAAATCTCATCCAACTTAAACAACGGCTACTGGATGAAACTGTTCCGGCCGCAACCTCCCGACAAGCGGATACCATCTATATCGAATCCCGTCAATTGAGCTTACTACAAGAGATCCGGTGCGATTTGAAAGAACTGCGGGAATCCATCAACCTGGGAAATTTTCCTGAGATCCATTCATTCCTACTCCGCCAAATTCTCAACCGTTTGGACCGCTTTACCGGCGCCACTCCGGATAGTGAAATCATCAACCAGATTTTTGAGCGCTTCTGTATTGGGAAGTAAGCCTGGCCTATGCCATATATCACCCTGGGATGATGGTAATTCAAAATCATTCGAATTTTACCGGATAAAGTTTTTAATTGACAATCCGTTGGATTTTCATTATACTGTTTTAGCAGGATTCCTATCTATTCATGGCTAATTAAAGGTTTAACACTATCAAGCAACGATGTGGGGATGTAATGAACAGCTTATAAGGAGATCATCATAAGCAATCCGGAAAAAGAACGTGACGATAATCTGGTCGTTTTCAACCGCATGCTGAAAACGCGTTCCATCATTATATCGGGTGAAATCAATCAGGCTCTGGTGGAACGGGTAGCTCAGCAGTTATTCATTTTACAGGATGATTCGGACGATCCGATCAAAGTCTTCATCAATTCACAGGGGGGACATGTCGAATCCGGGGATACGATCTATGATCTGCTCCATTATGTAAAGCCGCCGATCATTATGATCGGAACGGGGTGGGTCGCCAGCGCAGCAATCACCATCTATCTAGGCGCGGCCAAATCCAACCGTTATTCCCTGCCCAATACCCGCTATCTGATCCATCAGCCCTCGGGCGGTGTAATGGGATCCGCCTCGGATATCAAGATCGAAGCCGAGGAGATCCTGAAGATCCGGAAACGTGTCAATGAACTGATCAGCCGCGAAACCGGACAATCGCTTAAACGAGTCGAATCCGATACCGAGCGGAACTACTGGATGAGCGCCAAAGAAGCCAAAGAATATGGAATTGTGACCCATATCATTCAAAACCAGAAGGAAATCAAATAACCATGGTCTCGAAGGAAACAGAAACTCAGGAATTAAAGAAAATATCATCGGTATCCCACCATGATCCTTTTATCATCCTGGGGCAGCACCATCTGGATCCGATCAAACGGCACGGTATTATAATTCGTACCTATCAGCCCTACGCTGAAGCGGTACACCTGGTCGAAACAACCACCGGGAAAATCTATCCTATGAATCCCACTGATATTCAGGGATTCTTTAAAGCCGAATTTCCGCGGCGACGGAATTTTTTCGCGTATACTTATCAGATTGATTATCCTGGCGGATACCGGGATATGATCGAGGATCCCTATCGGTTTCTACCGGTGATCAGCGAGTATGATCTCTATCTGTTCAATGAGGGAAACCACCATTATGCCTATAATTTTTTGGGCTCCCATTCCATGACGGTGGATGGTATCGGGGGAGTCCTGTTTGCCGTATGGGCGCCTTCAGCCCGTTCGATAAGTGTAGTCGGTGATTTCAATCGATGGGATGGCAGGCTCCATCCCATGCGGATTCGGGGATCCAGCGGAATCTGGGAATTGTTCATTCCCAACCTGGGGGAAGGGTGTTTATACAAGTATGAAATCCACCCCCAGCAAGGAGATCCGTTTTTAAAATCCGATCCCTACGGATACTATCAGGAGATGCGGCCTAAAACCGCATCAATTGTTTATGAACACCGCTATCATTGGCAGGATGCAGACTATATTGCCCATCGCGATCAATCCAAAAGCCTGAATCAACCGGTTACGATTTACGAGGTTCACCCGGGTTCCTGGCGCCGTGTACCGGACGAAAACAACCGCCCACTCAGCTATCGCGAACTGGCCGACCAAATCATCCCCTATATGCAGGATATGGGATACACTCATCTGGAACTGATGCCGATTCTGGAACACCCCCTGGATGATTCCTGGGGATACCAGGTCACCGGGTATTATGCGGCCACCTCTCGCTTCGGGCCGCCGGATGACCTGAAATATCTGATCGATCAGTGCCATCAGCATCAGATCGGCGTTATTCTGGACTGGGTACCCGGACACTTTCCCCGGGACGCTATGGGATTAGCCCGTTTTGACGGCACCCACCTGTATGAACATCAGGATCCCCGTGAAGGTGAACACCCGGATTGGGGGACTCTGATATTCAATTACGGCCGCAATGAAGTCCGGAGTTTTCTATTGAGCAATGCCGTATTTTGGATGAAGGAGTTCCATTTCGACGGATTGCGGATGGATGCCGTCGCATCCATGCTCTACCGGGATTACGGCAAAAAAGCCGGCGAGTGGATCCCCAATCAATTCGGCGGTAAAGAAAATCTGGAAGCCATCAGCCTAATCCGGAAAATCAATGAAGTGATTTACAGCTATTTCCCCAATGCCATGATGATCGCCGAAGAATCGACTGCCTTTTCCGGAGTCAGCCGACCCGTATACCTGGGAGGACTCGGATTCGGCTACAAATGGAATATGGGCTGGATGCATGACACCCTCCTCTATTTTTCCAAAGACCCCATTCACCGTCAATACCACCATAATCATATCACCTTTTCTCTGCTTTACGCCTTCAGCGAAAATTATATACTGGTGCTCTCCCATGATGAGGTGGTCCATGGAAAAAAATCGTTGCTGGATAAAATGCCGGGGGACATGTGGCAGAAATTTGCTAATCTGCGTCTCTACCTGAGCTTTATGATGACCCATCCCGGAAAAAAGCTGCTTTTTATGGGCGGAGAATTAGGACAGTGGAAAGAATGGGATTTTAAAACCAGCCTGGATTGGCATCTCCTGGAATTCACTCCTCACCGGAAATTCAAGAAATTCGTTCAGGATCTCAACCATCTCTATCTCCAGTCCCCGGCCTTATGGGAAGACGACAACCAGCCGGAGAGTTTTGAATGGATCGATTTCCGGGATACTCGGAACTCGGTTTTATCTTATATCCGCCGGGGAAAAGAACCCGGAACCATCATGATCACGGTTTTGAATATGACTCCGGTTCCCCGTGAAGACTATCGCATCGGAGTGCCGGTTTACGCCTACTATCAGGAATGCCTGAATTCCGATTCAGGGATCTACTGGGGCAGCAACCTTGGCAATAACGGCGGAATCCAGGCCGACGGCATCGCCTGGCAAGGACAACCCTTCTCGCTACTCCTGACCTTGCCCCCACTCAGCGCCCTGATTCTGAAACCAATCTAAAGCAATGAAACCTTTTCTGATCGTCTCCAGCCTTTGGATAATCTGTTTCCACCTCATATCGGCCGCATTTCCGGGCTACCGGTTGATTCCTCCCGATCCTCATCCCGGCGACACGCTGGTGATCCGTTTTTCTCCTCAGGCCTCCGATCCCAAACTGAAATATCTTCATTTTGCCTTTAACCTCCCCTTCCGCTATAATTCCGACAACCTGAAGATCAATCGAATGATCCGGGCCAAGTGGAAAAAGGAAATTCAGGTCATCATTCCGCAGAACGCCGCTCTGCTTTATTTTTATCTGGAAGACCGAAAGGGAAATACGATCAAAGAGGATCAAATCGGGAGCTTTATTCCCATTACTAGCCCTCAGGGCAGTCCGATAAGGAATGCCGGATTCTATCAAGCCCTGATAATGAGGGATAGTGATCCCGATCATAAGGGAATCTTGCCGCTCCTGCAAAGCGAGATCCGCTATCATTCCGATAATTTCCCCGCTTACTATTTTCTATGGAAGCATCAGGCTTACCTGACCCATCCGGATTCTCTACCGCTCGTCAAACAGCAGTTGCAGGAGCTGGAAAACCAATTCGGAACGATGCCGGAGTATTGGGAAATCCGAGGCCGAATCGGCGAAATCAGCCGCGATTACGATGAAGCCCTGGCCGCCTATAAAACGTACGTGACCCTATCTGATTCCATCGATCAGAAATACCTGATTCTATCCAGAATCCTTTTTCTGGATGATCACTGGGCCGAATATGACACTCTGATTCAGAATCTATTCAGTCAGCCGGCAGGTCCCGGACGTCTCCAGCTTTTTTTGAGTCTGCTGCAGAATTATCAGAACGGCTATCCGGATCGAATCGATGCATTACTGCAGCAAGCGCTGCAATCCGATGATTACTCGATTCGGGAATCGGCGGCCTATTACCGCCTGCTCACCCTTTTCGGCCAGGCCCAGACCGATTCGAAGGAGATCCCCAGCTTATTCGCCACCATTAATTACCCCCACTATCTGACAACCCAGCAGTTGAATCGTCTGGCCAGCCTGTTGGCCTTCTATCCCGATTATCAAAAAGAGTATCTCCAGGCCAGTGAATTCTCCTACCGTCAGCACCTCCAAATTGCCGGTCAAGTCCTGGTTTCAGACACCCTTCCCTCCAGCCAGTGGAATTTTATACGGATTTCAATCCTGGAAAACTACGCCTGGGCTTTATATCTGAACGGCCAAATCACCCAATCGATGGAAATCTGCCGCCAGTTGTGCCGACTCTCCCTGCTGCCGGACGATATTCTCTTCTACCGGATCGGTGTAATCTGCTACGCTAACGACCAATTGGATCAAGCCATGGAATACCTGGGAAAATCCTATCTGCTGAACCTTCAGAACGATGTGCTGACCATGTTTGCTCAAATCTATCGGGAACTGAACGGAGAGTATTCGATTTTTACCTCCTATCTGGAAAATCTGAAATCACAAACCTACCCGCATGTTCCATTTCGTGAATGGATTACGGAATGCCCTATCAATCAGAATTCAAAAAGCATCCTGATGGTATTTTCTCCTCTTTCCGCATTCAATCTGGACGATTTTGAATCGCTGGCCCGCCTAAATAAATCCTCATCCACCCTCAACCTAATCAGTGTAATCCGCTCCTCCTACCCGCTGTCCGGACAGATTCAATCCACCTTTTCACATTACGGGATTCCAGTCTGCTCGCTCACTCCGTCAGCCCAATCGATGCTAAGTTCAATCTCAGAAAACTCTTATCTGCTTCTATTCGATCATAACGATCGATTAATCAACCGAATATCTTTTTACCGACCGGATTGGCAAGAGGTACTGCAAGCCTTCCTCCATTCCGAAAATCTGGGAGACTAATCATGCCGGTTTTTGAAATTGAAAGCAGCGATCATCCCAAACAACGGGAAATCGAGATCATTGATTACCTGAATAAGCACCCGGAATTTCTGGTGGAAAATGCCGATCGGATTCATCTCCTGAATGATTTTAAATACAATATTTTCCATCTGGCCCGGAAATACCGGGAAGAAAACCAGCATCTGCATCGGATGATGGAAGGATTCCTTCAGGTCGCTGAAAAGAATTTCCAGCTTTTGATAACCCTTTCGGAGATGAATCGTATCATCCGTCATTCAACCCGGATTGAGCACGTCATCCCGTATGTGATCGATTTTTTCAAGGATAAATTCGGGATTGACGCTATCAGTCTATGCTGGGATGAGCAATCTCTTCCGCTCGATAGCCGGCGTGGGATCATGAAAAGTCTGCGTTCCGCCCGCGAAAACCATTTCATGTTTGTCAATCCGGAACGATTCAAAGTCCATCGCGGCCTGCTTCATAAACCGATCGTCAAACAACGCCGATGCGCCTTTTTAACCCATTTTTTTCCCCCCGCCGCCTTACTATCCATTCATTCCGCCGTAGTCATTCCGCTCCGATTCCAGAACCGGATCATGGGCTGTCTCAGCTTGGGATGCCGGGATCGCCACCGCTTTCATCCCGGTCAAAGCTATGACTTCATCATGGGAACCGCCGACAATATCGCTGCCGGTCTCAATCTGATGGTGTTACGGCAATTTATCCATCAGCATCCGGAGCAGATTCTACCGGCTCAATTCCGTCACCTGATTTCCCTGATCCGCCAGAATACCCTACCCGGAGAAACGCTTCAGCTATTCGAGATTATGCTCCCATCCGGTCAGCCATTCCCGGATATTCGAACCTTACAACATCACTTCCACCGGGACGATATCTTTTATTCCCTTCCCCCTGATCGGCTGATCTATATCCCCAATCACCACTGCCCTGATCCGCTCAACATCAAACAAAAACTGGCACATTATCTGAAAGACCTCCAGCCCGCCATCCAATTTTACCGAAATGATGAATTTTTGAATAACGCTCCGGCCTGATCCTTTCTCTCCATCCCTGATCATCCATCCTCCCCCAGTTGCCGTTACGAACCGAACATAGCCTTTCAGAAAACGATATGCTTTTAATTTGGAAGGCAGACCATGAATTCAAACAGGAAAATAATCCCCTGTTATCGGATTATTCATAATCATAGATGAATGGAGGGAGAAACTGAGAGAATATAAACCGGATCAGGCTTTCCGATTGATATAGTTTCCGATCAGATCATAGCCGGTGCTGCCGGTGGTGGTGTTCTCCAAAGAAAGGGTTTGCATCGCCATATAAGCCCGCTGCCAGTTCACGGCCTGGGAAAGAAAATAGGAGGTACTTTTCTTGGATTCTTTGGTTGCGGTTTCCGAGGCTTCAGAAGTTTCTGAGCTCGAACTGCTTTCAGAGGTCGATGTATCAGTTTGATCGGAGTCTGTTGATGTCCGGGCAGCCTGAACTTGGGCGGCAATCTCCGCTTCCTTCTTTTCCCGATTCTGGTTGGAATA